>JAPLDU010000147.1 GCA_026391255.1 Bacteroidia bacterium
AACAGCAAGAATGGTACTTTTGTTAACGATGTGAGAAATGAAACCGCCATTCCGGTTAAATTATCTCCTGCGGATAAAATAAACCTTGCAAATGATATTACTATTGAAATAAAATTACCGGAAAAAAAACACGACTTTAAAACAATGGCAATATTTCCTGCAGATTCGGAAAAATCTCCGCTGATGGGCATCGGGAGATTACTGAAATCTCAAAAAACCGTTACTATCGGGACTGATCCTACCTGTGATATTGTAATTGATCCGTCTAAAACAATGGTTTCACTTAAACATGTCACCATTATAAAGCAACCGGATGAAACTTTCATATTGAAGGACACCTCATCTACCGGAACCTATGTAAATGGGAAACTGATTACGGGCAGTGTTTTGGTCACCGGTACAGATACAATTACCATAGGGGAGGATACTTTTACCATCGGAGGTTTTCATCATACCACCACTAAAAAATATTCCTTATCAGACAAACTGGAAGGGAAACAACACATAATTATAGGCCGTGATCCTTCCTGTGAAGTCGTTTTGGAAGACCTTCGGATTTCAAGGAAACATGCAGAAGTTTACCGCAAGGATGGAAATATCTGGGTCAGGGATCTTGGTTCCACAAACGGTACTTTTCTCAATGGAAACCTTTTAAAAACTGATGAAAAACTAAATGATGATGATACTCTTATCATAGGGCTGTATTCATTTAAGTTCAATGAAGAGGTCAGGGATCTGAACCTGGAACTTGCTGTCAGGATTGAAAGGCTGGAAAAAACTTTTGACAATCATTACCAAGCATTGAAGGAGATTACACTGAGTATTCCTTATAAAGCTTTCATTGCGATTATGGGCCCTTCAGGTTGCGGAAAAACTACCTTTATGAATGCATTGAACGGACAAAGCCCGGCCACCGGGGGAAAAGTCTATATTCACGGACTGGAACTTACTTCAAATTACAACCTGCTTAAAAGGAAGATGGGCTATGTCCCACAACAGGATATAGTACATAGCGAACTGACTGTCAGGCAATCATTGTATTTTGCTGCCAAACTCAGGATGCCTGATAATACTTCAGAAGAAGAAATAAAAGTCAGGATTGACGAAGTACTTGCAAGTCTGAAAATCAACGATCCAAAAATAAGTTTGACCAAAGTCGGTGATCTTTCGGGAGGTCAGCGAAAGCGTGTTTCTATTGCAGTCGAGTTACTCACACGGCCAACCATTCTTTTTCTGGATGAGCCCACTTCCCCGCTGGATCCGGAGACAATCGAAGAGTTTCTTACCTGTATCAGGGAACTGGCAGAAAACGGAACAACGGTCATTATGGTTACTCATAAGCCGGAAGACCTGAATTATGTGGATCGTGTAATTTTTCTTGGACAGGATGGTTATCATGCATATTATGGTGATAAAAAGGAACTGCTGGAATATTTTCATGCCTCAAATATCATCAGTGTTTATGCAACACTCAGTTATAACGAAATAAAAGGCGAGACAGAAGAAAAAGTTAAAAAATGGTATAATAAATGGTACGAAGGTCATACAGAGCCTATAGGAAAGGAAGAACCTTCAAAAATTAAAAAAGAAAGGCAGGAATCTTTATTCAGGCAGTTTTACTGGCTCATGATCAGGTATTTCAGGATCAAGATGAACAATAAAGGCAACCTGTTACTTCTTATAGCTCAACCTGTCATTATAGCTCTTTTGTTGATATTTATTTTCGATTCTTTGAAGCTGGGTGTCTTGTTCCTGATGGCCATTTCAGCAGTCTGGTTTGGTGTGAGCAATGCTTCCAAGGAAATCGTCGGCGAACTGCCTGTATATAAAAGGGAAAGAATGTTCAATGTCAATATTTTTACTTACCTGTTTTCCAAGATCACAGTTCTTTCTTTCATTGCCCTGGCGCAGGTAATTATTTTCATTTTCATAGTTTACCTGCGGTATATGAATGATACTATACATCTTGTATATATACCTCAATACATTGGATTCATGTTTTACCTTGTTTTTTCGGCTACCTTGCTGGGGTTGCTTCTTTCAGCAATTTTCGATAATTCTGAAAAAGTGATGACACTGATGCCGATTATCCTGATTCCGCAGATCATGCTTGCCGGTACAATCACACGCATAGATACCAGGTTCAAAGAGGTGATCAGTTATTTTACGCTGGGGAGATGGGGCATAGAAGGTTTTGCACGTTTGCAGGATAAATACCCGTCATATCAGATTCATGAAAAACTGCTCACACATTTGAGGGTGACAGATACGACATATTCGGAACAGATAATACCATGTCCAGCAGGCCCGCATCATATAAAAATACCTGATAAAATAATTTCCGGTTATGATACGGTTAGCCATATGGTGCAAAACAGCCTTTTCAACTCATCTCCAAAAATATCAACAGATACCCTGGTACTGAAGGACACTCTTCATTTACCATTCATTTCAAATGTACTTGAAGATCAGAAAGCCGGCGCTCTCAGCCAACTTGGATTTTACGAATCCAATGGCAGTTTGTTTGAATTATTCAATAGCATGAAGCTGGATTTCACTGCCATAACGATGCTTAACCTGATTGTCTTTCTACTGATTTATTATGCGATGAAAAAGAAAGATTCATTGTAAAAAACTATTCTTCAGGTTAATTGCCCATATTAGCGGCCCCGGAAATTATTTTATTACTGCAAACTTCTTTGTAAAACATCCTTTATCTGTGTTGATCACACAAGCATAAATTCCGGTATTGAAATTTGTCAGGTTTATACCTGTTAAATTTTCAAGCTGCTCAGCATGTTTTGAATAAACCAATTTCCCCGATTCATCGAAGATTTGAATTTTCAAAGGTTTTTCCTGGTCGAAATTAATGCGGAAATTTCCGTTAGT
>JAPLDU010000071.1 GCA_026391255.1 Bacteroidia bacterium
GATTCCGCAACTACTTTGCTTCCGGCTTTTCCGACAATTTCATTCTACAAAGATGTCGCAGCTATGCTGCTTCCGGCTTTTCCGACAATTGCATTCTACAAAGATTCCGCAACTACTTTGCTTCCGGCTTTTCCGACAATTTCATTCTACAAAGATGTCGCAGCTATGCTGCTTCCGGCTTTTCCGACAATTGCATTCTACAAAGATTCCGCAACTACGTTGCTTCCGGCTTTTCCGACAATTGCATTCTACAAAGATTCCGCAACTACGTTGCTGCCGGCTTTTACGACAATTGATTTATACAAAGATGTCGCAGATAAGCTACGTTTAATTTACAATTTTTAATTTCATGAATTAAAGAGGTATTAACAATCATGAAGCCCTGTAAGGGCGGCATCTTTGTAGATCAGGAAACATAATTCTTATTTAAGCAGCGTAGCTGCGGCATAAATTAACGAATATTGCGGTCACAAATTTTAATTCTACTTATCGGACATTATGAGAACCAACAGATTCCTGAAGGATTACTTCAGCTTTTCGAGAAATGAGAAAAACGGCATACTCGTATTACTCGCCCTGATTATCGTTCTGATGATCTTCCCTTACATTTACAAACGATTCCATAAAAATGAAAATCTCAGCTTTGTCAGGTTCAGTATCAAAGCCGACAGCTCATTATCAGAATACACAGGAAATAATAAATCCGGATTTAAGAACGGAAAAGGAAACCGCAATGATTCCCTCTTCCCATTTGACCCAAATCATCTTCAGGCCCAGGACTGGCAAAGCTTTGGCCTTACTGAAAAGCAAACAGCGGTAATCCTGAATTACCTTGATAAAGGTGGCAGATTCCATGAACCGGAAGACCTGAAGAAAATCTATGGTTTCCCGGAAAAATTGTATGATAAGATGGAAAGCTATATCGAAATTAAAGATCATAAAGATAAAAAAACAGCTTACAAAACCCAAAAACCGCGTTCTCCTGAATATTTTTCCTTTGATCCGAACACGGCTTCTGATCAAGATTTACTAAATCTTGGACTGAGCGAAAAGCAAACAGCAGTGATCCGTAAATACCTGTCAAAAGGCGGCAGGTTTTATAAGAAAGAGGATTTCAAAAATATCTACAGCATTGGAGATGAACTGTACCAAAAATTAGAACCTTATATTTCGATTGAGGCAAACTGTACTGATAAAAAACCTGTCAAACCCGATCCTGCGGGTCCCGTTGATATTAACCTGGCAGATACTACCGCATTGATGCAAATTAGAGGAATTGGAAAAGCCATGGCTATGAAGATAATAAATTATCGTGATAGACTGGGAGGATTCACACATTTGGAACAATTAAAGGAAATTACAGGAATTACTGATGATAATTTTGGAAGTATCATCCATTGGCTCATTCTTGATCGGGTTAATGTAAAAACCATCAATATTAATTTTGCAGGAGCCAGGGAACTGAGCAGGCATCCCTACCTGAATTATTTACAGGCAAAGGCAATAGTGACCTGGCGGATTAAAAACGGCAGCTACATGAAGGTTTCAGTTTTACTTGAAAAAAACATTCTTGATATGGAGACTTACAATAAAATAAAGGATTTTTTAGTTACCGAATGATCATAATTTAATTTAAGAATTACGATTTACGATTTACGAATATAATCAAATGATATTTAGTGGATTAAACAATATTTATGTTATAAATAAATTTCAGTTTAATATAATAAATGAATAACCCGCGAAATTCTGGAAAGAAACCTGACTGGTTAAAGATCGGTCTTCCAAAGGGTAAGAACTACCTGGATGTGAAGGATATTGTTGACCGTCATCAACTGCACACCATCTGTTCGAGCGGCAAATGCCCTAACATTGCGGAATGCTGGGGGCTTGGAACTGCTACATTCATGATACTCGGAAACATCTGCACCCGTTCATGTGGGTTTTGTTCTGTCGTCACAGGAAAACCGTTGCCTGTTGACCGGGATGAACCTGAAAACGTGGCTAAGTCAGTCAGACTGATGAATCTGAAACATTGCGTGGTCACCTCTGTTGACCGTGATGACCTGCCCGACGGCGGGGCTGCTGTCTGGGCAGAGACCATCAGGAGTATTAAAAGGTTAAACCCTGGCACTACCATTGAAGTGTTAATCCCTGACTTTCGCGGAAACACAGAACATATAAAAATGGTGATTGATGCCGGCCCTGATATTATTTCGCATAACCTGGAAACTGTCGAAAGACTGACTCCGCTGGTCAGGAGCGTAGCAGGTTACCGTCGCAGCCTGGAGGTAATCAGGTTCATTACAGCATCCGGAATGGTTGCAAAATCAGGGATCATGCTGGGTCTGGGAGAAAAAGAAGATGAAGTTCTTCAAACCATGGACGATCTGCTTGCGACAGGCTGCCGGGTAATGACCATCGGGCAATACCTTCAGCCTTCCAAGGAAAATCTTGAAGTAACGGAATATGTTCATCCTGATAAATTCGAATTCTATAAGGCAGAAGGGCTAAAAAAAGGTTTCAGGATTGTAGAAAGCAGTCCTCTGGTGCGGTCATCCTATCATGCAGAAAAACAAATATCAGAGTTCATAAAGTAAAAAGTTATAAAGTTTATAAAGTTTTAAAAAACAATTATTTACGAAATTATTATAAATTTTCAATAAATAATTGAATGGTTATTTGTTTTTCGTAAGCAATATTAACTTTCAACTTTACGAACTTTATGAACTTTATAAACTATTGACTGACGACTTCAGACTAAACAATCTTAATATAAACAGATGGCTTATAATTTAATATTCACCGATCTTGGAATGACCGGATACATGGAAGCCTGGGATTACCAGGAAAAAATATTCCGGTCCGTCGTGGATGCCAAGATGACCAGCCATTCAAAACCTGAAAATGAAAAGGAAATTACAAAGGGGCAACTGATTTTCTGCGAACATCCTCATGTTTATACCCTGGGAAAGAGTGGTTCGGAAGATAACCTGCTGCTCAGTTCAGCACAAATGAAAGACAAAAACATAAGCTTTGTCAGGACCAACCGCGGCGGGGATATTACTTACCATGGACCCGGGCAGATAGTAGGTTACCCGGTGTTCGACCTATCTGTCCTGCAGATCGGCCTGAAAGATTATATTCATCTGCTGGAAGAATCCGTCATTCTTACATTAAAACACTACAATATTGAAGCCGCACGACTTGAAGGTGCCACAGGCGTATGGCTTGATACTGAAAAAAAAATCAGGGTCCGTAAAATATGTGCAATCGGTGTGCGCAGCAGCCACTGGGTCACCATGCATGGCTTTGCTTTCAATGTAAATACCGACCTGTCATGGTTTAACTTTATCAACCCCTGTGGGTTTACCGATAAGGGAGTTACTTCACTTGAAAAAGAACTGGGAAAAAAACAGGACATGAATGAAGTAAAATCAATACTTAAATCAAATATTGCTGAGGTCTTTGATTTGAGTTATGAATTATGAATTATGAGTGATGAACTAAGGAGCTAATGAACAATCGAACAATTGAACTCCGCCTCCGGCGGACGAACAATCGAATTTAATGTTCAAAACTTTGTGAACCTTTGTGACATCCTTAGGGTCGTTTGTGGTTATCCTATATTAAACCGAAATTTATTTATTACATTAATATTCTTTAATCCACTAAATATCATTTGATTATATTCGTAAATCGTAATTCGTAATTCTAAAATTAATATAATCTCATATTAACCATTAGTCACTCAAAGGTCAACACAAATTTCTATGAAGTTTACCTGACTATTTGAACATTTTCAAATTTTCAAATTCCCAAATTTTCAAATTTCTTTCCTGTTTTCAAAGTGTTTTGAGTCTCCCCATGCATCATAGCCGATCTCGGCTCCCGCCAGCTTAACACGCGCTTCCATACAACCGGCACAATCGTCGGCTCCTTCGGCAATACAGGGTTTGTTATCATATAGCTTATAATCTGACCTGTATTTGGCAGGTGTGATATTGGGCATCATGATATTGGCTCCGATTTTAATGGCTTTTTCCCTGCCCATGGGATCAATCGCCTGAAGCGCCGTGGTAGCTGCAATATTCACGTCTTTCATCAGTATGCGGATAAGTGCGATCATTTTCATGGTCAGGTTGAATCTTTCATCCAGAGGCAAAAGCGTATCACGGTACTGGTACAAAGGAGTATCAACATGTTCAATATATGGTCCCATACCGACCATATCAATATCAAAATTCTGCATGAACCGCAGGTCTGACACCAGGTCTTCCATAGTCTGAAATGGAAGGCCGATCATGACACCAGTTCCTACCTGGTAACCAATCTTTTTTATATTTATAAGAGAGTCCAGCCTTTCCTTATAGTTATGTTTTGCATTGTCGGGATGGATTCTCCGGTAGAGATCCGGATTGGATGTTTCGATTCGCAGCAGATAACGGTGGGCACCGCTTTCAAACCACCGTCGGTAGGTCTCTTCCGTCTGTTCTCCCATTGACAGAGTGATACCCAGCTTACCGCCCGATAAGTTCTTAATGCGTTTTACCAGGGAATCAACACGATCAGTAAAAATCCTGTCATCCCTTTCGCCCGATTGCAGTACTATTGATCCAAAATGATTCTCAAAAGCATACATGGCCGCTTCAAGAACCTCTTCATCTTCCAGATTATACCGGTGAACATTGGTATTGCCTGCCCTGATACCGCAGTAAAGGCAGTTTTTGGAGCATATATTGGAAAATTCTATCAAACCACGAAGGAATACCTTGTTTCCAACGTATGTATCCCTGATGGCAGCAGACTTTATATACATTTTGTTCCTGTCTTCCATCCCTGAAGATAAAAGAACCAGGATATCACTGTCTGATAGTTTCTCCTGCGACAGTATGCTGCCGGTGATGTTGGTCATATTGCAATATTTGAGGCAGACAAAAGTAGGGAATTATGAGTTATGATCCGCCAAAGGCGGAATGAGTTATGAGATATGAGTTTGGGGTTGTGAAAATCGAGGCTGTTCAGAAATGTGTGTCAAAGTAATTTTACAATAATAACTTTGACAAATGGAAAAACGTAAAAGAGAAAAACGACAGAGATTAGAAGATTTAATACCGGATGAAAACAAGAGAGCAGAAGTAATGACCCGTTTA
>JAPLDU010000116.1 GCA_026391255.1 Bacteroidia bacterium
CAAATCCTCAAATCCTCAAATCCTCAAATCCTCAAATCCTCAAATCCTCAAATCCTCAAATCCTCAAATCCTCAAATCCTCAAATCTTCAAATCTTCAAATCCTCAAATCTTCAAATCTTCAAATCCTCAAATCTTCAAATCTTCAAATCTTCAAATCCTCAAATTTGCTTTATTCCACCACCAGCGATCTTGTAATCAGCTTATCGCCGTCGAACCGGATGGTAAGCATTGAGATACCCTGAGGTAAATTAAACAGCATGTAATTTTTATGGGAAGAACCGTTGATTATCTCTTCCCTGATCATCTTACCTGTTACATCATAAACGCTGATTTCAGCAGACTGGAAGCTGATCCTGCCAAAGTCAATGCTGAAGTTACCGTTGCTGCTTGGGTTTGGATAGACGTGCAACTGGCCGTAAATATCAGGTCCTTCAATACCGAGAATAGAAACAGAATCAATGAGGGTACAGCCATTGACATCGGTAATGGTGATGTGATAAATACCTACTTCGAGGCCGGGGCAGTTATAGGTATGATGGCTGGCAGGATCATCCCAGAAATAGGAGTAAGGTGGAGTACCGCCGTGAACTGTGGCGGCAGCGGCGCCGGTAACACCCGGATGTGGAATATTGCTGATGGTAAATGTGGTGGTAAGCCGGGTGGGTGAAGCAATGATGAAGTTCTTCTGAACATGGCAACCGGAGTAATCGGTGGCAGTAACAGTGTATGTACCGGCACAAAGAGTGCTGACAGTATTGACATTCGGGAGACCGAGAGTATCGGGAGCCCATGAATAAGTAAACGGAGACATTCCGCCAACAAGTGTCACGTGGGCATGACCGTCACAACTGCCGAAACAGAGAGTGCTGTCGGTGATCACATTGATGCCCGAAAGACTTGAAACGGACACAAGCAGAGTATCAGTATAAGTGTTGTTGCACTCATCTGTGAAAGTGACCGAATAATAGTTAGGCCCGACGGTGGGGTGAACTACGGTGGTGGGAGAGGTATCGCCGTTAAACCAGGCAAAAGTCACCGGGCTAGTATTGATCCATGTTTGCAGGGTAAGGGACGAAGGCGGAGCAACACCGCAATAAAAAGTATTTGTGTTTGAGATAAAAGATTCTGAAAGAGGCCCTGGCCCGTCAATAGTAAAACTGGTACTGAACTGGCATCCGACATTGTCTTTAACCGTTACGCCGTAGCTGCCCTGGCAGATATTACTGATGGTACCACTGCCGGATGTACCGACGGAAGAAGGATTCCAGAGAAAAGTGTAAGGAGTGCTGCCACCTGTTGGGGTGATTTGCACATATCCGTCGCAGGAGTTGTAACAATGGGTGGTATCGGTAACCGCAGAAACACCGTTCATGCTTGAAACCACAATGGTTACGGTATCATTAACGGAGTGACCGCAGTTGTCAGAAATCGAGACCCAGTACTTGGTTGCTCCCGGAACCGGGGTGATGTTGATATAAGGATTTGTACTGCCGGTATTCCAATGATAATTAACATCGGGAATATTCACGGTAGTCTGGAGTTGCAGGCTGGCAGGAGGAGTGACGCCGCAGTACATGGTATCAGTATTGGTAATTCCTGAAGCAAGTGAGAACTGATCGGGCTGCAGAATAGTAAAACCATCGCTGTATGTGCAACCGATGGCATCAGTAATAGTCACAGTATAATTGTCAGGACATAAAGAATCAACCACACCTGAAGAGGAAGCGAAAGTTCCTGTGGATGGTGAAGACCAGGCATATGAATAAGGCGGGATTCCATAAGGGATAAATACATTGATCAAGCCGTTGCATATTCCGTAACAGCTTGCATCATTTGAAAGAACAGTGGCAACAGACATGTCAGAGACATGAATGGTAACAGTATCGTAGACATTATAACCGCAATAATCAGAAATCTTGACCCAGTAATTAGTGGTACCGGTTGGTGGATTAACCACGAGAGTACTACCTGAATTGGCCGCTCCATTCCAGGAATAGGTGACATTAGGAATATTGGCAACAGCAGTAAGGGTGATATTTCCCGGGGAAGAACAGAAATCGGTAACTGTACTGGCAATACCTGAAGAAGGATCGAGAGCAGCGCTGGGTTGGGTAATGGTAAAAGTAGTGTCAAAATAACAATAAGAAGAATCGGTAACTGACACGGAGTATGTTCCTGCACAAATGCCGGTCTTGTGACCGTTTATAGTATTAGGCCATGCAGGGTTCGACCATTCGTACCAGACACCGGGAGTATTGGCAGGTATGGGAGCAATAGTGGCAGTACCATTGCATGCATTATAACACAGCGCATTGGTCTTGGCCAGCGATATTCCCGCAAGATGTGAAACACCAACGGTGATACTGTCTGTGATGGATACTCCGCAGAGATCGGCAATAATGCACCAGTAAACATCAGCCTGTCCGGGAGGTGGCGGAACAACGGTAATGTTGGCAGTAGTGGCGCCTGTACTCCATAGAAAAGTAACAAACCAGGCAGGGTGGCTTATGCAAACTGCATGCATTGTATAAGTCGGAGGAACATTAATACCGCAGAACATGGAATCAGTATTGGTGATCCCGGCTTTGAACTGAATATATTTATGAATAATAAGCGTGTCACTGGAAGGTGTCGGGTTACACGGACATCCGGCAGCAATGGAGATGATGAAAGTCAGGGGAGGTTCAACAATACTATCTTCGTAAACGGTATAGTAAACAGTGTCTGAAACCTGTCCGATCGGGATAGTAATGCTATCGGGGAAAAAAGAAATATCGACACCCATGGTGGCCGTACCGCCGTATGTGAGCGGGAAAGTCACGGGAAAAGTCAGGTTGGTGGTGTCGGCACGTGAAAATACATAATAATTGGTACAACCTTCGTATACATTATTCTGCGTACCGATAGAATTAATATTGGCAAGAGAGACGGAAGTACCGTCGGTAAAACTTCCTGCTTCAAGAAAAACCCCGGAATCAAGAACATGATCTCCGGCATCTGCAACAGCCAGTTTGATATAGTAGGTCGCGCAGGGCGTCACCAGTGCAAAAGCCGTCAGGCCAACAGTGTAACCATCGTACTGCAGCGCCTCATTATTGGGCGTCGACCCTGTTCCGTTATTAATATAATAAGAAGAATTATTTACATTATTCACATTGTTGATGGAAACAGGGGTTGTAGTACTGGGTATGATCGCAATATTCTGAGTAGTGTAATTGCCTCCTGAAGGATTCGGCCCGGTCAGGAAGAAACCGAAAACATCGTTAAAACTTGTGCCCACATATTCCAGATATTCATCAGAACCAAACACATATCTGAATTTAAGTGTATCAGACGAAGGAACAAAATCAAACTCCAATACGCAGGCATCGTAAGTCTGATAACCCGGAATAAGGGCAGTCAGGTCTGGATCTCCAGGCAGATTAAAGCTTGTGGAAATGGCTGCATTGTTATTAGGTCCCACAGCGTTTGTTGCCAGTCCTGATGCCATAATGATTCCATTATGCATGATCGTATCAAAACTTGATCCTGTGGCATCAAAATAACCAATAGCCCCAGCTGCTCCGGTATAGGTAACATTTGAAACATGAACACAGCCATTGACCAGCACGTCCTCAACCAACTGTTGCGGTGTATACATCGTAGTGCTGACAGTTATCGAAGTGTCATACTGGGCATTTGAAATTAATTCCAGCATTGAGAAAAATAAAATGGTAAAAACTCTGATTTTCATGTCTCAGTATTTTATTTATTAAAATTCTATTGAAAATATGCGTTGATAATCAATATATTATAAAAAAATAATTTATGGTATTCATATATTTAATTTAAGACTTCTGCAGGCAATATAGTTGCATACTATTCATAAATATATAGTGCAAATATACGAAATTTGATAACTGAAACATAAAGGTATTAAACAAGGCCATCCGGCAAGTGATACAGACGATCGTTCAGAATTCAGAATCAGAAGAATTTATGAGAACTAACTAACCATCGATCTATAAACACACTCAATTTTAAGTATAACCTTTGGAATGTGCTAATCAGCTATGTATAAGGAATGAAAATGTCGGGGTGAGAAGACTTCCCGACATATCGGGATAAACTTCCTTCCGACCATCCCGACACCGAATGTAGGAATGCACTAGCCAAAATAATTAATTGGTAATCAATGCTTTAATTCTAATAGGATTTTTCCAGGATTTGAGTTTTTTTTCAAAGAGAATTGCATCGGTTCTGGACTCAAATTCTTTCAGGAAAATGATAGCCCATGGACCTTTGTCTTTTGTATAAGGGCTTGCACCGCGGTTATGATCAATTAGTCTTTTATAAGGAGACTTTGATTGACCAATGTACAACAAACCGGATGATTGTGATTCAATAACATAAACGTAAAACATAATTAAAGAAATAATTAATTGTCCATAATTAATTATCAAAAAATGTCGGGGTGAGAAGACTTCCCGACATATCGGGATAGACTTCCTTCCGACCATCCCGACACCGAATGTCGGGATGTGCTAGCCAAAAAATTTAATTGGTAATCAATGCTTTAATTCTAATAGGATTTTTCCAGGATTTGAGTTTTTTTTCAAAGAGAATTGCATCGGTTCCGGACCCAAATTCTTTCAGGAAAATAATAGCCCATGGACCTTTATTTTTTGTATAAGGGCTTGCACCATGGTTATGATCAATTAATCTTTTATCAGGAGACTTTGATTGACCAATGTACAACAATCCGGATGATTGTGATTCAATAACATAAACGTAAAACATAATTAAAGGATTAATTAATTGTCCATAATTAATTATTCTAAGTACATGACAAAATATTTGCAAGTATCTAATAGTTAATAAGTTATATTGATTTTGTTGATAAAAAGCATCAAAATATTTGGTAAATACCTTGATATTCAATTGGTTAGCGGTTTCACCACAAAACCAAAACCAATGAATACCAAGGTTGATTACAAACGTAATGAATTAGTATCAATTTTCAGTGAAAAAACAGGTTGGAATTTAGCACGGGTAAAATTTCTGGTTTCATTCATCCTGACAATATGCAAGTTACAAACAGTATGTTTTACTAAGATAGCACAAGGACTTGAAGCCAAACCAAAAACAGATTCTAACCTTAGAAGGATTCAAAGGTTCTTTGCAAAATTTGTTATTGATGAAGACTTGATAGCAAAACTGATAATGACTTTATTACCAATACAAGCACCATACCGGCTTAGCCTTGACCGCACTAATTGGAAGTTCGGCAAGGCAAATATCAATATACTTATGTTCAGTGTATGTTATCACGGGGTTGGTATTCCTCTGATATGGAAAATGCTTGATAAAAGAGGAAATTCAAACAGTAAGGAAAGAATAGAATTGATTTCAAGGTATATTCGTTTGTTTGGCACCGGGAGTATTGAAGGTATCCTGGCAGATAGGGAATTTATCGGGAATGATTGGATAAGAAGCCTTATCGGGGATAAAATTCATTTTTATATCAGGATAAAAGGGAACATGTGGGTATATGTTCCCGGACTTGGAGAAAAAAAGGCATTCTGGCTTTTTAATGATCTAAGGTTGAATCAATACCGTAATTACCGGGAAATTGTAAGAATTGATAATCAATATGTTTATCTTTCAGGGGTCAAGATATATGACCAAAAGGAAAAGAAAATCGAGTTTGTAATCATTGCAACATATTGCTACGATTGTAACGCCCTTATAGTATATAAAGACCGATGGCAGACGGAGACGCTGTTTAAGTCATTAAAATCCAGCGGGTTTAATATGGAGGATACTCACCTCACTGATCCTGAAAGAATCTCAAAATTACTATCCCTTATCTGTATAGCTTTTGTCTGGGTATATCAGATGGGAGTCCAAAAGCATGAAAACATTGCACCAATAAAGATTAAAACACATGGCCGACGAGCTTATAGCTACTTCAAATACGGCCTGATATTTTTTGCACATGCCCTGTTATGCTCTGTCTTACAAGATATTGACCTTGCAATTAAAATTTTGTCATGTACTTAGCGAGTGTAACGAAATAACTTGGTTATTTCAAAAAAATATATTTCCTTTGCAAAATGGGAAATATAAATTTAATAAGCAAGCGATATGACCTATTATCTCCATTAATGAATGAGAAGATGAGGAGGTTATGGTTCGCAGCAGAATGCAAAGTGCTTGGTCATGGAGGCATTGAACAAGTAGCAAAAGCTAC
>JAPLDU010000102.1 GCA_026391255.1 Bacteroidia bacterium
CTCCAGTTGTATTGGTATAGGTTGAACCATCAATGCTATAGGTGATGCCTGCACCTGTGGGAGCCGTAATGGTGATAGTTCCGGTGGGTACATTACAAGTCGGTTGCAGGGTAGCGCTTGCTGTAGGCGCTGCAGGTACTTCCGGCGCTGCATTAATCGTTACAGGTGTTCCCGGCGAAATACATCCTGATGCATTCTGTGCAGTAACGGTGTAAGTGCCTGATGGTACCACGGTGAATACTCCCGTTGTATTGGTATAGTTTGATCCATCAATGCTATAGGTGATGCCTGCACCTGTGGGAGCCGTAATGGTGATAGTTCCGGTGGGTACATTACATGTTGGTTGCAGGGTAGCACTTGCTGTTGGTGTTGCAGGTGCTCCCGGTGCTGCATTTATAGTAACGGATGTTCCGGATGAAATACATCCTGCTGCATTCTTTGCTGTAACGGTATAAGTGCCTGCGGGTACCAGTGTAAATACACCAGTTGTATTGGTATAGGTTGAACCATCAATGCTATAGGTGATGTCTGCTCCCGTGGGTGCCGTTATGGTGATCGTTCCCGTAGGTGCTGAACATGTTGGTTGAAGGGTGGCGCTTGCTGTCGGTGTTGCAGGTACTGCAGGTGCTGCATTTATAGTAACAGGTGTTCCTGCTGAAAAATAACCGTCAGCATTCTCTGCGTAAACGGTGTATGTGCCTGGCGCTACTGTGTTGAATGTTGCACTTGATTGGTAAGCGCCACCAATACTGTAGGTCATGCCAGCGCCTAAGGGTGTTGTAACGACGATCGTTCCGCTGGATACTATACAGGTTGGTTGAGTCAAGGCAAGAGTAGGCGCTGCCGGTGGTATACCTAATGTAACCATATTAGCTGCTATATTAATGGCTCCTGCCACTGAAAGTCCTCTGCCAATTAGAGATGCGGTTCCCAATAAGTTGATAGCTCCGTCAACAATAACAGTTCCTTTGAAAACAGAACCGTCTACTAAATCAAATTCTCCGCCTATTTGCCAATATACGTTGTTTGGCGAGGCTGAATTAATCAGATTAATATTTGAGCCACCGGTTGTTGCAAAAGCGCCATTTATCTTTATAATAAACAGAGCATTGGGATTTCCCTGTCCGTCTAAAGTTAATACTCCGTTTAATGTTGCAGCGGCAGGAAAGCAATAAACACCCGCTACAAGAATCTGACCTGCCAATGGAAGTACGAGAGTGGTAACACAACCGTCTGCGCTCAAATCGCCATATGCACCGAGAACATCCCCTGCAACTGTTGCAGAAAGAGCATCCGTTGGCCCATAAATAGCCCCGTTCATAACAATTCCAGGAGGAAATCCTACCGGATCAGAGGTAAAACTTCCAATATTTCCCGTTATGATTGATGGTCCGGTATTATTAAATGCACCGGCTGAGGTAAATAAAGCAAAGCTGGAAGCTGCACCTAAATCAGGCGCCTGTCCGAAATTCAACTCAGGAATTAAAAACAGAATAAATACTGTTAATGCTATAAATAGTCGTGTTCTCATTTTATTTTGATTTAATCTGTGAAGGAATTTTCACGGAACAAAGGTGAGCTCTTTAATCCCGTAAAACGTTACATAATTATAGAAAAGAGTTACATAATTCACACATTCACTCAGTACCTTATTTCAAGGATATTGAAGCGTTTTGGCAAAAATTACAAAATACAAATCACAAAAAACAAATAATAAACAATATTAAAATTTCAAGTACGAAACATACACCAGTTTTGAATTTGTCATTTTTGTTGATTCGAATTTATTTGTTATTTGTATTTTGAGATTTGTGATTTGTTTTTTGGTTCTTGCTCGTCAAGGTTAGCAGTTCATGATGACGTGTAAAATTAAAACAGAGACCCTTTTGAGGCCTCTGTTTAACGTGAAATAAATTTGATAATGGAGAAATGAATTATTGAGGAATAATATCTATGATAACAGTCCTGTTATAAAAACGTTCTTCCGGAAAGGTATTATTAAACGGTGAAAGATTCACATCTTCACCGAAACCATAAACATCAAATTTAACATCGGTTCTTCCTGCCTTTGTCAGTCCATTTGCAATAATATCTTTGACATCGTTAGCCCTTGCCACTGACAATTTCAGGTTGTAGTCTTCGTCCCCGATAATATCGGTATAGCCATGAATAATCACCAGGGCGCCTTTGGGTATTTTAGGAACGACGACATCTGTGAGGTATTTTTCATAAATAGTGATGGTCTTCGATTCATTAAATTCAAATATGACACTGAACCTCATTCCCTCTTCATTTTTTGGCGGGGTCCAAAGTACCATGTGAACATTTGCCTCCTTCCTGACTGTTTTACCGCTCTTAGTATTTCCTATCATAGTGACTTTGTAATCACCTTCGGGACGGGTTCCTAAGATTAATTTACCCGGGAAACTCACATGTTCCTTTTTATATGGACCAAAATACTGTACTTCCCCCTTATCATCCCTGATCTCAAGTGTCCAGGATGAAACCGTTTCATTTGCACTTTCCACATTGAAAGAAATATAACTATCAAGCGGTGCGTCCTGCAAGGAAATGATTTCCACCGGTTTTAGCGGAGCAGACGGGCCACTCTGGAATTCCATCAGTAAAGATGGCGAACTGCTCTCGATGGATACCCTGCGGTCACCTTCACGAAGCAGGTCAAGCTGCTTTGTGCTCCCGGGCTGTTCTGACGGGATTTTGGGTTTATCACGTCCTTCGGTACTGATCCTCGAAGCATTAATTCCAAATACACTTACCAGGTATTGCCTGATTGACTCTGCCATTATCTTACCATCATCCGGCCCTTTCTCTGACGATCCGACCAGATTTATGGTTGTTGAAGGATTCTTCCCCATACGGTCACCGAGGATGTTCAAAACATTATAATAAACTATCATTTGCCGGTCTGAACGACCTGACAGTTTTTTGGGTTTGAACGCTTCCAGTTGGTCTTCTTTGAAGTCTTTTACCTGGTCTTTCGTAAGTAACTCATAACGGTCAGGGATTTCCGTTGATCCTAAATTAAAGAACACATAATTACGAAGCGGAAATGTTTCCCTTACCTTCCGATCGACCGGAATATTTTTTGGTGCATTTACACTGAAATGGACTTCAGCGTCTTTTACTCCTTCCTTTGCAGGCATCGATACCACATCTTTGACCGGTGTTGAAATTTTACTCCCACGTCCGATTTTAAATGCTGCCCCGACTCTCAGGGTGGTGATATTCCACGTTTCTATTGATCGTGGTGTTTGTCCAAAATATGGCTGAAAAGAAACAAATGGTGACAGTACAAATTGAGTCTGATGGTTCTGTGACGAGATTGGAATATCATATCCAGCCCCGATTTGCATCGATATCTGAGTTTTGTTCACATTACTGAAGTCCCCATTTACTTTTGGGCTTGCTACCTGATTAGGAACATCGGGATTGGGTTTTTGCTTGTAAGTGAATGATTGATCCAGAATGAAAGCCATGCGTGGGCCGGCATATAAATAAAAATCAGATTTAAACGGGGCAAAGCGTATGCTTGGTTCTATAGTAAAGTAACTAAGTTCGGTATTTAAATCCGCCGGACAGTTGCAGGGAGTAGTAACTTGTTTAAATTCTCCTTCGCGGCTGTCAAATCCTGCCTGAAGCATTATTCCCAACATTGTTCCGGGAGCATGATATTCAATGAGCGGCGCTAAATAAAGCCCTGCACCGAAACCATCATGAAAAGCAGTGGGCACGGTTAAATCGGAATTCAATTCCTGGGTGCTGCCACGGTAGAAATTTAAATTTGCTCCACCTGCAGCGCCAAACCACCAGGAGGGTTTTGTAAACTGGGCATCCTGAGCAAAAAGGGTCGTAAACGTACCCGCCAGGATCAGAATAAATAAAATAAGACTTTTCACAGGGAGGATATCCGGAAACCACGACATGCGTGATGACTTGTTTATATTTGTTTTAGTTTTCATGTTTTTATTAATTAAGGTTTTGTGATGATGTTTGTACTGGTCAATACTACTGAGCCATTTCTGGCAAGCATCCTGCCTGTGGCAGTTGCACCTGAATTCATCGTAATGGATGTTAAGGCCAGTACGTTTCCATAGAATGAAGTAAAGTCCCCGATAGTAGCTGAACTGCCAACCTGCCAGAAGACGTTATCTGCCCGGGCTCCTCCGCTCAGGATAACACTGCCGCCTGCTCCGCCTACAGTGGTAAAGCCTGATGCAACCTGGAAAATCCAGACCGCATTCACATCACCCTGGGCATCAAGAGTCAGATTGCCAGACTGTATTAAAAGTGTGGAAGTTGATTTATAAATACCGGGGGCGAGAGTTGTGCCGCCCAGATCACCTGAAACCGTGGCGGGTGCGGGTGAAGTCGCTCCTTCAGCAAAAAGATAGGCATCTGTCAGGTCCTGTTTAGCCTGTATCAGCATGGCAGCCACACCAGGAGGTGCAATATCATCGGAGGCATAAATCGCTCCGTTCACTACGATGGCAGGAGGAAATCCGGTGACCGAAGAATGAACGCCCGGGCTTATCCCGACATCCATATCATGAATTTCACTGAATCCGGCATCATTGCTGACTCCCACACCTGCGATTATTCCGAATCGTCCGACCGATTTAAGATCAACAACCGGCGCTCCTAATGTTGCAGTTGTACTAAAGTTCCAGACATAGTCATTTGCCAATGCATTTCCGGCCTGATTCTCAGCTCCGGTCGTTATTGTACCTGTATAGGTGGCGCCTGACAAAAGATTCACAAAGGGAGTAAAGGTTGCTGTGTTACCGTTGTACGAAATAGTTCCCGGAACACCGGAGAGCCCTTGTTTCAGGATAAAGCTCGACTCGGTAATAGTCAGCGGATTCATTGATTCACTAAAGCTTACGGTAATTTTTTTATTGAGAACTACACCTGAAGCATTGTTTGCAGGGTCGGTCGAAATCACCTCAGGAGCCAGTACTGATCCGGTGGTAAAAGTCCACAGGTAGTCATTCGCAAGTGATGTACCCTGCAGGTTCTTTGCTCCGGTAGTAATGGTACATACATAAATGGTGTTGAGCGCCAGAGCGCCGGAAGGTGCAAAGGTTGCAGCAGTCCCGGTGTATGATACTGTACCTGCAACTGACAATGATCCGTGCTTATTAATGACAGATAACACGCTTTCAATGGTAAAACTTGTTGTTGTTATGCTCAGGGGATCCATTGGCACACTGAAGTTTGCGGTAATTGTTTTATTAAGAAATACCATTGTGGCATTATTTGTCGGATCTGTTGAAATTACCGTAGGCGCTAGCGTTGAGCCGGTAGTAAATGTCCACACGTAATCGGTTTGTAATGAACTGGCCATTAAATCCCTGACAGTTGATGAAATTCTGCCGGTATAGCTGGTGTTGGATGTAAGGGCAATTGTTGGTATGAAAGATGCCGTAACGCCGGAATAAGTGACTGTTCCTGAAACGGAAATTGAATTGTTAACATTTCTTGCCGATTTTGTTGATTCCTCCTGCAAAGTGAATGTTGCCTGATTGATTGTTTCAGGATTCATCTTTTCATTGAAAATCACTGTGATAACCTTGTCGATGGGCACACCGGTGGCTGCATTTGCAGGGCTGGTTGATATTACTGCAGGGCATACTCCGGTAATTTCTTTGAAATCATCTTTTTTGCACCCCGTAATTAAAACAACCGATACGAATGCAAAGGCTGTCAAAAGTCTTGTTGTTCTCATATTAATGGGATTAATTGTGAATGAAATTTCACGAAACAAAGGTGAGACCTTTAATTCCTGAAAGTGTTACACAATTAAATAAATAAATTACACAATTCACACATTATCAAGTGTGATGCGCCTCTTATGCTTGATCTGTTTGAAGAAGGTAGGTGTCAAGCCTGTGATTTTTTTGAATTGGTTAGAAAGATGTGCCACGCTGCTGTAATTCAGTCGATATGATATTTCAGTCAGATTAAGTTCATCATAAATTAGCAGTTCTTTTACTTTTTCAATCTTATGAAGTAAAATGAAATGCTCAATAGTCACGCCGGTCACTTCTGAAAAAAGATTGGAAAGATATGTGTAGTCATAACTGAGCTTCTCGGCGAGGAAATCGGAAAAATTTGTTTTGGGACGTTCGGATGCATAGTGCACCATCTCTATAATCACGTTTTTAATTCTTTCAACCAGTATGGCTTTTTTGTCGTCCATTAATTCAAGTCCTGATTTCAACAAAGCCTTTTTCAACTGCTCACGCTGTTCAGTTGTTATTTTATCCTGGATCTCCACTTCACCCAAATCCACAATTCCATAATGCAGTCCCAGGTTATCCAGTTCCGCTTTCACCATCATTTTGCATCTGATGGACACCATGTATTTGTTGTAAAGCTTCATTTTAATGTCAGATGCAAAAAATTTATTTTTGAAAAAAATCACTGATGTCCGGAGAAAACATTTATAAGCATCTTTAATCCCCCGAATGTATGAGTTTCCAGAAGATTTCGCCCCTACAGGGCTTATTGTTGTCATGAATAGTTTTCTACAAAGATTTCACACCTGACGGGGTTTATCTGACACATCAAAACTCTAATCCCGTAGGGATGGAATCTTTGTAGTAAGAAATAAATTGCGATATTTAAGTCACGTAGTGACGACATAAAAATTTAACCAGACAATAATGAAAAAAAATAATATTCCAGATAATTTACATTTTGACAAAAAAAGTCTTATCAATAAATATAATCGATGCCTAACGCACAAACCCTGCGACAATTACCCATACCTTCACTTGTGAATCAAAGCCCCGAAACATAATAATAAATCCGCCGCAAATTCTCCATAAAAAGGTTCGGTTAAAAGTTGTTTTGGGATGAAAAAAACTTATCTGGTTTATGGTTCTGAAGTTTTTTTATGTTGTTTGATTCCTTTCATTGAAATTATTTACAAATACTTTATTTTTGTCAGGCGTAATATTTAATGATGGACAATCGAACAAACGAATAAACGAACAATGAGTCCACTCCGATTTGTGGAAATTTTGGACTAAAGTCCTATAACAAGTTGATTATCAATTACCACTACCTTAAGGTAGTGGCAAGTCAAATCACTGAAATATAGGACTTTAGCCAAATTTATTTCAGATATAAGGACTTTTCGGATTAGACTCAATAATCGAATTATCACATTAATAAATTATCACATTAACACATTATACACAATGGAAGAATCAAAAACTTTGGAAATTTTAAAGACAGCTATTCTTTTGGAGCGTAAAGGGAAAGCGTTTTATTCGAGTGTAGCCGAAAAGGCGACTGATCCGGATGTTAAAATTTTTTTCCGGACGATGGCAGAAGAAGAAGAAGACCATGTAAATTTTCTTACCGAGCAGTTTGCCAGTTACACGAAAACCAAAGCTTTTAAAGACTTTAAAGTTCCTGTACGGGAAGAAAGCACCGATGAACTTATCCTGTCTGATAAATTGAAAAAGCAGATTGCTGCAGCCAGTTTCGAAGCAGCAGCCATTTCTTCGGCCATTGACATGGAAAACCGTGCCATTTTAGTCTACCAGGAACAGGCTGACCGGGCCACTGATCCTAAGGAAAAAGTTTTCTACCGTTTCCTGGCCGATTGGGAAAAGGGACACCACCATATTTTACATGAAATTGATGAACAACTGAAGGAAAAAGTGTGGAACGATAACTCCTTCTGGCCGTTCTGATTTTATAGGTATTTAGACTGTAGGCTTTAAGACTGTTAGTACTATATTTCTGCAATCTTGCCGAATTTTGGCAAAAAAATCAAAAAAAAACAAATCACAAAAAACAAATAATTAACAATTTCAAAATTTCAAATATGAAATGCATACCCCAGTTTTGAATTTGTCATTTTTTTGATTGATATTTATTTGTTATTTGTATTTTGAGATTTGTGATTTTATGTTTGGTTCTGGCTTGTTCAGATTAGGGATACTGAGATTTGAGTTTTCAAACTTCAGTATATCTACCTCTTAACGATCACTATTTTTTATCTATAGTCTAAAAGTCTGAAATAAAAAAAACCCGGACATTACCCGGGTTTTTTATTTATCATCAGGTTAGATCATTTCTTTTCTCTTACAAGGTAGAAAGCTTTGCAATAATCAGCGCCGCCGTACACCTTGCCATCTTTGCCAACACCTGACAGAACGTAGAAGTATACTCCCGGAGGCGCTTCATTTCCGTTGATCTTACCATCCCACCAGTTGGGCGCCGGTTTCTGATCTACTTCGTTCCATGTCCAGTCATAGATTTTTTTGCCCCATCGGCTGAATATCTCGCCGTGCATGGTTTGGAGAGTGGCTGTTTCAAACTCAAGAAGGTCGTTGATACCATCTCCGTTAGGTGTAAATATATTGACACCCGGGGTAATTTTGGAATGTTGATCAATAAATATGTAACCGGTAACCATTTTATTTACACAACCCTGAGTACTGATGGCTGTCAATTTAACTTTATAATATCCTGGTTGTGTGAATTTTACTGTCGGATGCACATCGGTAGTAGTCAGACCGGGTTCGGGGTTTTCCCATGGGAATATCGAATCACGTCTCTGGGTAGCCTTTGGATAAGGCCTTGGGTTTCCTGGCACTAATGAGTCCCAGGGAATCAGGATGAAATCCCACTGATAGGTAGCGCCATTTGCATCAGGCAATGGAGTAGGATCAAGCACTAAAGAAAGCTGATCCCATGTTCTGCCGTTTGTTGAATGAACAACTGTATCACCGAGGAAGGTAAGGTTATCAAATTTAACGGGGAAACCATCGGTACTTGCGATACCGTCCGTTGTATCTGCGAGATTATCCAGTTTGAAAACAGGGCCGATGTATCCGTGATCCCTTATCAGTATATTGAATGTATCCCGGCAATATATGTTCATATCAGGCGGTACAAGAGACTTGGCACTTGCCCAGAATGAATAGTATCCAGGCATAAGACCGGTTTTATTATCAATGGTCAGGAAATTGAGGAATGGGTGGCTCAGGCTGTCGATCCAATGATAATTATTCACCAATGCGGTATTGGCAGGATACAGAAAAATTTCTCCGTTAGGCCCGCCGCAGAAGGACAGCTTGGGTTGTTTAATATTATACCACTGGGCACTGCCTGTCAGATGTGTATAACCCGGGTTATCATCAATTCCAACCCTTACTTTTTCCGGTTCGCAGATTGTATCGGCAATATTTGGCGAATAACATAACCATCTGTTTTCCGTGATCAGGGTCACATAATGACATTGCAAAGGCTGAGCATTAGGCCATACAATAAATAACGGTCCCTGACCAGGATCTGCAATGGTTCCGGGTGGAATTACCGAATCGATCACTCCGTTGTCGAGGTTCTGCCAGTTATAATTGATAATGGAATAATCATCTTTTGCTTTCACCTTGGCTTCCATTCCGATACAATGCGGAGTATATAGTATATCCATCAACCCTGTTGGCCGCGGTGCAAAGGTAACATAGATGGTATCCTTATCTTTACAATGGTTTTGATTATTCTCAGTCCAGGTGAGACCGATAACCTGCGGAGTATTGTAGTCAATGAATGAGACCACGGCATAACTGTTGGCTATAGTATCACTGTTAGCTGCCAGCAGGGTGGTATCAGTTCCGGAGATATTATAAAACTGAACTCCGCTGCCGACCAATGCAGGTGTCCAGAGCCCTGTACCTACCGATGGCACAGGATGCAGGTGGTAAAATCTTCCGCAGGCAGTATCAGTGGGTCCTCCGGCATTTGCCACCGGTATCTCGATAAAGTTAATGTAAATGGTTGCCGAGGTATCCCGGCAAACCGAATCACCCACATGGTTTTCAATCACCCAGTTGAATTCATGCATACCATAATTATTTACCACCACACTGTCGGGAAATGCCTGGTTCGAATGAATGAAAGTAGCATCATTTCCTATCCAGTATGCATTAAAATTAGGATCAGCAGGAGGCTGGGCAATAATAATGTTGTTGGTGGCATTGTCCATGGTTTTTCCGCAAACGGTAGAATCGCTGGTACCCGGTATCCAGTAAACATTAGAAACCGGCTGTACCATGAATACGTATTTCACGGTATCTTTTACGGTACAGGTACCGGAAGCGCTGTTTGATTCCTGCCATACAAAATAGGTAGTGACATTAGAACCGGTAGTGTTACAATGCACATGTGAATGAGGATCAGTTAAAGTAGTGATAACTGCGGCTCCGTTGGGCAACCAGGTGCCGAAACCGGTACTGGCGACAGCCTGGAGGTCGGCCTCCTGTCCGCAGATGTAGCGGTCGGGGCCGGCATATGGATTGGGAACGGTAAGGAATGTCACAACCACTGTGTCAGTAGTAAAACAGGTAGGGTTATGTAAATTCCATTCTTTCCAGACTAAGGTAAATGTACCATACCAATCGGCTGTCACGTGCGAATGCGGGCTGTTGTCATCGGAGAAGGTCACGCCGGTGGGGCCATTAAATAAGGTCCACTTTCCGGAAGATTGCCCGATACTGTAATTCGCTTGTAAATCATAGCCCAGACCACAAACGGAAGTATCTACGCCGGCATTTGCCGTTGGCATCTGGTAAAAGGTAATAACTACCGTATCCTGGTCGGTACATTTATTATTATCCATTACCCAGATAAACGGGATGGCGAGATATGAGGTATCGCCGAAACTGCCGGAAGGCGGCATGGGCGGCATAGAGCCGGTATTGGGAAATGTTACAGTAGCATTGGGATTATGTGAATTATCAAATGTAACAGGCAGCAAGGTAGTTGACCAGGTTCCCGTAGCATATAAAAATCCGGTAACATCTGCATCAAAGGTATAGGAATGTCCGCACACATAGTCGTCAAAGCCTGCGGCAGCATTGGGTGTGATTGAGAATGTGATGAATACGCTGTCCTGTGCTGTACAGAAAGAATTTGCTTCATGCCAGGTGAACATATCGGTCACTGAAGTCTGACCGGGAGCATAAGTAATGGCTGTTGGTGTTTGCGGCAGATTGATATGCTGGAAATATGTGCCGGCAGGGCCTGTCCAATAACCGGTTCCCATGGTGGATATTGCATTCAGGTTGTAGGCGGTACCGCATACGCTGTCGTTGTGGTTGGCATCACAGTGCGGCTGCAGCAGGTATTGAATATTTACGATATCCTGGCTCACGCATTCCTGGTTGAATTCAGTCCAAACATAATTATATGTACCGGGGTTCTGCACATCCACAAGAGAGCAGGTTGTATCAACAGGATTGTGAATATGGCCGACACCTGTCCAGTAACCGTGGCTGGCAATAGGTCCTCCAAGGCTCCACTGGGCGCATAAAGTAGCCTGTAAACCGCAAACTATGGTGTCGTTCCCGGCAAATGCATGTGGTTGGGGTTTAAACGTGATAGTCGTCTCATCATAAACTGAACATGGTCCGTTGGTCACCGTCCAGCGGAATGTATAAGGTGTATTGACCGGGTGGGTGGTACTGGGGGCATCGGCGTAACCTGGGATAACTACCGTTACATTGGGGAGGTGGTAATCAGGTGTCCAGGTAACAGCGCCATAAGCGGTGGTCTGGTTTGACCAGGTTCCCATACCGACACTAGGAGTAGTGGCATTCAGTTGTATAGTATTTCCGCATAATGCAGTATCAGCTCCGGCATCAGCCGTGGGCAACTGCATCCATTTCACCGGTGTACCGACTGATACACTCAGACACGGATCGGTAAGATCAACCACGGGAACCTGGGCAGTACCAATATTATTTCCGACTACAGCCGAAATATAGTAGGTTTGCCCGTAAACCATGTTATATGGCGGGTTGGAGTTAAAGAAGAATTGGCCGGTATTGTTATGTGCGATAAATGTCGCCGGGGTACCAAGCGTACCAAAGGGTTGGGTATGCAGGTAATACTCAAGTCCGTCGTTGGAATCAAACAGAGTATCGCCGTTGGTCAGGGATGAAATAGGATCATACTGGCAAACAACGATGGTTGATTGTGGCATAGTACCGGCATTTGAATGACAGCCGCAGTTCCTGTATCCGTTTACTACCGTGGGATTGCAAT
The DNA here is from genome assembly GCA_026391255.1 of Bacteroidia bacterium. Lineage (GTDB taxonomy): Bacteria > Bacteroidota > Bacteroidia > Bacteroidales > JAPLDU01 > JAPLDU01. The sequence continues at coordinate 12,088 of JAPLDU010000102.1, forward strand.
TGTTGTTATCTGTCACATTAAAAGAATATGCACTCGGTGAACTGAGCCAATAACTGGTAAATACAGCGCCGATCGTTCCTCCCTGCAATCCTGTACTGTTATTTATGACGCTGTAACCCGCAGGATTTCCACCTACAATAGTAAATATCACCTGGTACAGGGTATTGGTACCATTGCATATTTCGTGAAGGTCGGTTACTGAAGGAGCGCCTGCAACATTAATAGTAACGGTGGTATCAGAAGGACAAACCCCGCCGAAAGTATAAGTAACATTATTAGGGCCAACGAATGCCTGATTGGGAAAGAAGAAACCGCCACCCGAAATACATGTGCCACAGGTAGCTGTCCATGTACCGCCCCAGTTCTGAGGTATGAGCTGTGTAGGCTGTGCATTGCTGCAAATATTGGCAGGGAATGTATTAATGTGGGAGTTGGTCGGGTTGGTATTAAAGAAAGAACTTTTAACAGGTGTGCAGGGTGTATAGCCTGTGATTTCTGCGCCTGAAGGGTTATACAGGTGGTCATGTACCGTCAGGTAAAAGGTAGTACTTGTGGTGGGTATCGGGGAGATATGCGGAGTATGATTCTGAGCAAAGTCAGTGGATCCCCAGGCTGAGTTCCATGTGGTTGGTGAACTGGACCAGACGGCTGTTACCGAATCGTGAATCACATAACTGGAAGTACTCATCAGGGGAACTACATAGATTGAAGCAGTCTGGGGGGTACATGAATTATCGTTAATACCGGAATTGATCTGGCCTGAATCATAGGTGATGGTTGACTGTCCGCACTGGCTCATACCAACAAAAGTAAGAGTGACATGTGAAAGAAAACCAACATCGGCAGCCACACAGTCATAAACCTGAACAGCCCATCCTCCCTGTGAAGCGGTATCGCCGTAACAGGCAGTCCATGGCCCGGCAGATGCAAAGGTACCCGAAAGGGGAGTAGCCATATCACAGATACAGGCTGTATAAGCCGGATTACCTTGCGGCAGGCTGGAGGTGAAGCAGAAATTGTTGAAATTATTGCCTGAGTTGCAGTTGGTATTCATCTGGGCAGTTGTACAACTGAGCACTGAAGGAGGTAAAGTAGTCACCTGTGCGCCGTCGTCCCAGGCCGAGACGGATGGCAGAAGATCAACTCTACCACCTGTTGGGGGAACCAGGTAGAACCCGAGGTCCGAAACATAAGTATGGTCACCTGAGAAGCAGACGGTAATTACTGTATTGGCGTCAACCACAAACGGGCTGTTGGGTGGTTCGTACACTGTAAAATCGGAAACAGCTCCGATCTGGCCTCCCGTGAGGTCGAAAGGTGCACAGCCGGCCGGCGCCGGATCAAGCGTGAGAACGGTCGAGTTAATGAATACATGTGCCCGGCGGCAATCGACACTTTGATTGGGTGTACCGGCATTACAGGTGATGATGCACTGGTAAAAACCGGATGCGAGGCCTGTGATGGTAGTTGTGAAGCCGGCAGTAATCGGTGCGCCGAAGTCTTCAAATAAGTGAGTGGTTGGGTTGTATTTTGTCCAGTGATAAGTACAGTTAACATAACCACCTGCCACCGACAATGTTCCGGCCACAGTGTCTCCATTGGCATCAGGAGAGCAGAAAATAAAAATCGGATCTTCCTGCAAAGCAGGGTTCGGATAATTGGTCATAATCATCGGGGTACCCGTAGGCGCGGATATCTGACCAGCCTGTGCAAATATTTTTGCAGGCATGCTCAGAGCGGCTAAAACCAAGATCAAACTTAAGATCCGTGCAATTTTAAAACTTGAATTTTTCATAAGATATAGTGTTTCAAAAAGTTTACAATAATAATTTATTTTTTTTATAATGGCAACAGCCTTATTTCAATTTTTCTTATTACTTGTTACAGACAAAGCAAAGCGTAAAACAGTTGTCCGCACAAACAATTTTTTATGATTTTTCGGCAATTATTTTTCATAAATTTTGATTATAAATTATATAACGTTGAATATCAATAATATAATATTTTTGTCATAAACTATTTTTATTCTTTTTTTGTAAACAACAGCACAGGGCAACGTTCTGTGTAAAATGAAATGAATATATTTTTATCATAAATAAAAGGACGAAAGCATAAAATGAAGATAATCACCAGAAAAGCAACGAAAGAGGATTTGCCTCTTATCATTCAGTTTCAGCAGGACATGGCGAGAGAAACTGAAGGTATTGAACTAAGTTTGCCGGTAGTCAGTGCGGGAGTTGCAGCAGTATTTGCCGATGCTTCCAGAGGGGAGTACTATGTTGCAGAAGCCGGAGGACAGGTTGTTGCCACCATGCTGATGACCCGTGAATGGAGCGACTGGCGTAACGGACAGATATTATGGTTCCAGTCAGTCTATGTCATGCCAGCCTTTAGAAGGAAAGGCATTTTCAGGCATATGTTCCGGGCTGTCCGGGAATATGTAATGCATAACAGAGAAATCAGCGGACTGCGTCTCTATGTCGATACATCAAATGTTCGTGCTCAGGAAGTTTACCGCTCCCTGGGCATGAACGGAGAACATTACAGGGTATTTGAGTGGATGAAAAAAGGGTGAATAGTGAATAGTGAATAGTGAATGGTGAGTGGTGATTGGTGAATTATCACTTCATCACTTCATCACTTCATCACTTCATCGCATTATCACTTATAATCATCAATCAATACAATTTCCGGATTACCATCAAACCATCACCAACTGGGATGATCAGCTTTTCGACCCTGTCGTCGTTTGCCACCAAATCGTTAAATGCCTTGATACCTCTGGTAAAATGATCTCCGCTTTCCGGTTCAGATGTCAGAACTTTCCCATCCCAAAGCACATTGTCAGCAATGATATAGCCACCGGGAAGCAATTTGTCAAATACAGCATGGTAATAATCAGGATATTCCTTCTTGTTGCCGTCAATATAAACCAGGTCAAACATCTCATCTATTGAAGGAATAATTTTGAGGGCATCACCGATTATCAGCCTGATCTTCCCTGATACTCCTGCCTTTTCGAAGAAACGACCGGCAAATCCGGTCAGTTCGTCGTTAATCTCAATTGTATAAAGGATTGATCCTTCTCCGATATTCCTGGCAATACAAATGCTGGCATAACCTGTGAAAGTTCCGATTTCCAGTACTCTCCCGGGCTTTATCATACGGCAGAACATACCAATGGACAGACCGATCATATGTCCGCTCAGTCGTCTCGGGTGATAAATCTTCACATTGGTCTCACGGCTCAGTTCTGCAAGCAACGCATCTTCCCTGTCGCTGTGGGACAGGATATAATCTTCGATATTTTTGTCAGTGATTAACATAATCAGTTTATCTGCTTTAATCAAGTAAATAACCCCGCTCGCCTCCTCTAACAGTGGAGGCTAATAATTGCATGGTATTAAAGCCCTCCTGTTTTAGTAACTTATTTCTGAAATATTGATGCGTTTTGGTAATAAATTCCAAAAAACAAGTTCCAAAAAACAAATAAAAAAAACAATATCAAAATTTCAAATACGAAACAAATTATTTTGAATTTGTCATTTTGTTGATTGAGATTTATTTGTTATTTGTATTTTGAGATTTGTGATTTCCTGTTTGGTTCTGGCTCGTACATATTGGGTATTAATCAGATTATCCTCACTTTTCAAAGATAAGGGTCGAAATCATTTTTGGATCAAATATTTCATTGGCAATGTCAATGATCTGTTCAGCGGTGACAGCTTCTATTTTCCTGCTGATTTCGGGAATGGAATCTACTTTATTGAAGACAAGGAAACTTTTCCCCATCGACTGTAAATAACCGGCATTATTCTCACCCGAGATGGCAATGAGTCCTGTCAGTTGGCGTTTTGCCCTTGAAAGCTGAATATTGCCAAGTTTGACAGTTCTTATCTTTTCCAGTTCTTTCATCAGTATACCTGTGCATTTTTCGAGGTTACCGGGATCAGTACCGAAGTAAATGTCAACAATACCGGTATCTGAGTAAGGTGTATAATATGATTCGATGTTGTAAGCATAACCACTTTTTTCACGGAGTGCGAGGTTGAGCCTCGAATTCATACCCGGACCACCGAGAATATTATTTAGCAGGAAGAGCCCTGTGCGACGGTCGTCGTAAAAGTTAAATGCAGGGCCGCCGGTGATGCAATGCGTCTGATAAGTGTCAGTTTTAATTTTTTTGTACTGTGTTTTATAATCCGTGAAGATCTTTCTTCTATTTACCCTATGATTTTCAGCACACTTGCCAAAATGCTCCTCTGCAATTGATTTGAGTTTGCTGAACGGAATGTGTCCCACGGAAGCAATGACCATTTCGGAGGTGTGGTATTTACGGTGTATAAAATTATCTGCCTTCTTTCCGGTAAATTCTTTCAGGCTATCTGCAGAGCCAAGGATATTACGTCCCAAGGCATGACCGCTGAACACGAGTCCTTCAAAATCATCGACAATCTGCTCAGAAGGGCTGTCCCTGTATGAATTGATTTCCTCGACTATCACATCCTTTTCTTTTTCAACCTCTTCTTCAGGAAATACCGAATTGAAAAGGATATCGCTGAAAAGCTCAATGGCACGATCGTAATACTGGCAAAGAAATGAAGCATGAACGCATGTTTCTTCCTTTGAAGTATATGCATTGAGGTCGCCACCCACATCTTCAAGCCGGCTGATGATATGCCAGGCTTTTCGTTTGTGTGTTCCCTTAAAAATCATGTGTTCGATGAAATGCGCCATTCCATGTTCATCTTCGTCCTCATCCCGCGAACCGGTATTGATAAAAACACCCGCATGGGCAACAATAGAAGATGTCGGCTTGTGTATCAGCCTGATGCCGTTTTTTAATGTATGAGTCTGATATTTCATTTACAAATTTAAAGATGAACAAACATCTTAAAAAGTTTTGGTTTTACAATAGGCATTAGGCATTAGGCATTAGGCATTAGGCACTAGGCATTAGGCATTAGGCACTAGGCATTAGGCACTAGGTTGTAGCCATTTATAGATATGACCTGAATTTGAGGAATGTGTCATGAATATTAATCTGGAATCTTTAATTTTAAATGTCTGCTATTGCCTAGTGCCTATTGCCTGATGCCTGTTTATTAAAAAAAATTTTGAAAAGATAAACGGTAATTATATTTTTGCACCCTCATTTTGGTGTCATAGCTCAGTTGGTAGAGCAACGGACTGAAAATCCGTGTGTCCCTGGTTCAATTCCAGGTGACACCACCTGACTTAATACCCTTAGGGTTTTAAAATCCTAAGGGTATGGTTCTTTTAATTTAACTGCTTATGAAAATCGAACCTATTCTACCGGGTAGTTATTATCACATATATAACCAAGGTGTTAACCGTGAAAATATTTTCTTTGAAGAAATGAATTATGGATATTTTCTAAAATTGTACGAAAAATACATTTCAACTATTGCAGATACTTATGCTTATTGCCTGATGCCAAATCATTTTCATTTGCTTGTTAAAATTAAAGATATTGATATTAAGTCACAGGATTATCCTCAGGCAATACTCAGAATATCAAGTACCAATAGCCAGTTTTCCAAATTTTTCAACAGCTATGCAAAAAGTATCAATAAAAGTTACAACCGGACAGGCAGCCTGTTTATACACCCGTTTAAAAGAAAAAAGATCAATTCAGAAAAATATTTAATTCAATTGATAATTTACATTCATTTCAATCCGCAAAATCATGGTTTTGAGAATGATTTCAGAAATTACACATATTCATCTTATCATAAAATCGTAAGACAGGATAATACATTTATTGCTGGAGAAAAGGTACTCGAATGGTTTGATGGGATTGACAACTTTATTGACTGCCACCGGATTCAGAGACCCTTAAACCCTTAGACCCTTAGGGATTTGCTAAATTTGAAATGAAAGATAATAAAGAAATCCCTAAGGGTCTTAACAATATTTTGAAACAACCAGCATCCCTAAAGTTAAATGAAATATTAATAACTGTTTTTTTATATTTTTACCCGGTGATTGAATTATTTTCTATGGAGTAAATGTAGATGTTATGAAAAAACAAAACCCATCAAAAAAAATTCAAAAAACACCCCATAATAGTAAGTCAGATTCTGAAATCAGAGCTGACCGGAGAAAATTGTTCATTTGGACAGGGGCTATCATGGTAATTGCTTTTATCTGTTTTATCCCCGCACTTAACAATGAGCTGGTGAATTGGGATGATTACTCGTATATCCGCAATAATCCCGTGATCCGTTCACTTTCGGCAGATAACATTGCACATATTTTCAATACAAAAACATTCATTGTCGGAAATTATCATCCATTGACCGTTCTGAGTTATGCGATTGAATATAAGCTAACGGGATTAAAGCCTTTTCTCTATCATTTTGACAACCTTATTCTGCACCTGTTTAATATTGCTTTATTTGCCTGGATGATATGGCTGCTCACAAAAAAAATGAATGCGACTTTCATTTCCACCGCTCTGTTTGCCTTTCACCCAATGCGTGTTGAATCAGTGGTGTGGGCAGCAGAACGTAAAGATGTACTTTATACTTTCTTTTTCATTTTAGCCCTGATTTCATATATTTTTTATTCAGCAAAACCCGGACGCCAGATTAAATTTTACATATGCTCTCTTTACTTCATGCTGTTATCGCTGTTAAGCAAGGGGCAGGCGGTGGTGCTGCCTCTTACCCTGTTTCTTATTGATTACTGGTACCAAAAGAAATTCAGCCTGAGAAGAATTCCTGACAAAATCCCATTTTTTATTCTGTCACTCCTGTTTGGTATAATAGCTATCCATGCTCAGGCATCATCCCTTACAACACAGCGGCTGATATCACATCCGGTGGTCGACCGGATCATGTTTGCTTTTTATAATCTTTCTGCTTATCTCTACAAACTGGTGTTTCCTTATTTTCTTTCCTGCTATTACAGCTACCCTGCTTCAGGGCAGATGGGAATTATTTATGCAGGTGCAGGATTCTCAGTGATCCTGCTCGCTTTGATATTCCTGCGTTACAGAAAAAACTTCAGTGTAATGTTTGGTAGTTTATTTTATATTTTTACTATTATTATTGTTATACAACTTTTACCCGTTGGTAATGCAATAATAGCCGACAGATATACATATATTCCATATATCGGGTTATTTTTTATCATCGGGATGCTTCTTGATAAGGTGATCTCTCAAAAATCAAAATGGCAAAAACCGGTCACCATGCTTCTGATCTTCCAGTTTCTCATTTTTGCCGGTACTTCAATGGCCCAGTCAATGTTCTGGAAAAATAATGAGACGCTCTGGAAACATGTGATCAGTGTGAACCCCGGGGAAGGTTTGGCTTATAATAATCTTGCCGTTGATTATATTGATAAAAAGAATTATGATACTGCTGTCAGATTATTAATTAAAGGGAGCCGTTATAAAGAAAATTACCCTGAGATTTATCACATTTACAATAATCTTGGCGCTGCCTTTAACAATTTGGGAGATGATCCGAAAGCATTACAATACTATGATACAGCGATCAGCATTGAACCGAGATTCCCTGACCCGCTGTTCAACCGGGGTCTGACTTATATGAAACTTGAAAAATATGATGAATCAATCACCGATTTTACAAATCTCATTAACAGGATTGTTCCTAAAGAGGCTAAATGGTATTACAGCCGTGGAAATGCATATAAGAAAAAGAACCAATTTGATAACGCAATAGCCGATTATAATATGGCTATTCAGTTAAATCCTTACTACTCCGAGGCTTATCTGAACATGGGAAATTTATATTATAATATTGGGGATCTGGATAAAGCCCTGTTTTACTATGACCTGTCTTTGAAATACTCAAATGGCAGTGGATTGACTTATCTTAACCGGTCGATTGTCTATTTACGGAAACAGGATTATCAGCATGCCCTTTCAGATGCTCAAACTGCCATCTCGCTGAAAGCAAACGTACCGCCCGATCTGCTCAGGGAAATTAAAGCCGGCCTTGCTGCTACTGGGAAAAAATAAAATGAAATTTAATCAATCTCTTTGCGAATAATTTGTAATCTTTTCTGATTTTCAGGGCTAAAGCCCGTCTTGTCCGATGGATCATGTTCCCCGGCATGAATGCCGGGGTTATTAGAAAAGAACGTAATGGGCAAGTATAATAACCCCGGGCTTCAGACCATCTCTTTATATTTCAGTAGATCGATATTTCTTTATCTGTCAGATAATTGATTTGGTTATAAGTCCAAAGGACTTAAAGCTGAATAGCCCTGGGCAAAACCCGGGGTGATATGAACCCTCCCTTTAGTTTTCCGGCTTCGCATGATTGATTTTGTTTTGAAACTACCAGCTTTCAGCGAAGCCGGTGCATTAGGCACCAAATTGTTGGAGAAGAGATAAAACAAGCCCGCAAGGAACGTAACCTGACTCAGGAAGAACTCGGACGACTTGTCGGTGTTCAGAAGGCACAAATATCCAAGATTGAAAACAGCCTGACTGACGCAAGATTTGAAACAATTATCAAAGTATTTAAAGCATCGAACGCAAAGATGAGCTTTAACGTTGAGCTCCTTAATCAAAAGGTCAACCTCGCCTGATAAAACAGAAAACCAGCCTGTAATTGACCGGGTAGCCTAGGATCAATATTTGTCATGCTGATCAAGCACCACACGGGTAAACAAAAATTAAATCGTTGCAATCCTGAACCAATGGACATATTCTTGATGGAAGGAGAATGATGGGAATGATTATTTTTTTCATTTTTAAGATCATTTTCATAATAATATTAGATAATACTATTAATTCCATTTTGACATTCAAATAATTTATCTTGAAAATATGGCAATGAATATACCAAAGGATTTTCAATATTGTATATTACTGAAGGATTAATCATATCATTAATATTTGGATATCTTGAATTTATAGCATGTTTACTAAATAGACCATCCAGAAAGAAAAGTACTACAACAGATTTAATATAACCGGGCAGTATCATATTAAATTCCTGTAATTTATTATTTAATGATTCATTAAATTCTTTGTTATCAACACATATCCTAAAAATGCTTAAATTTGGGTTGTTTGGATAAAATTTATCTAAAAAATCAATTAAGTTATTAATATTTGGGAAGTTAATAGGTACATCTTGATACGATATATTAAGATTTTCAATTTGATTAATGACAGTTAATATTATTTCATATGGATTTTCTTGTGAAAAAAAATTTTGTATTGTAATATATTCTTTATCAATATTCAAATTATTTGCATTAGGAAATATCTGACAATATAATTCAATACTTTTTCTAAAAATCTTTATAGTTTTATGTCCAATTTTACTATTTGACAAATCTTCTTTTTTAATAAAATTAGAAGATAAACCAATAAATTTAACTAATTTTTCGATTGCCTGCTGAAAATAAAAAATTGCTTGGGGAAATAATTTATTCTCAAATAGTAATTTAGATGATTGTAAGTCATAGCTTGAAATATCTAACAATACTTGATATTCTTTCATAGAATTAATTGCTATGTAACTAAAAAATAGAAAATTATTCCTTTATAACTCCGCCATTGACCTTCAATTTAATTATCTCCAAGCTATCCAATCCTTCGTTATCCACCACTTTCACTGCTACCTGGTAAGTACCTGCTTTAAACTGTTCGGTTTGTTTACCATGTTTATCTATTAATACTTGCGGTTTAAATCCTTTTTCTGCGTTATAGTTAAAATCCCAGGCATAAAATTCAATACTGTTTTCTGATCTGGCAGTAGCTGTAAATTCTATAATACGATTATTCTTTGCATCAAGTCCACAATCGGCAAACTGCAATGTAAGAACCGGTTTATTGGATACGGGAACAATCTCATCAACCCTTACCAGTTTGATAATAACGTTTTCTCTGTTATGAAGCCTGGCAACTTCTTCAATGGCCCCATGTCCAAAACTGAATGCAATCACAAAGCCGACCGGTCGCCCAGATTCCCTGTTCTGATCATACTTTGGTTTATCGAACCTTTGTACCGACGAGAAGAAATTATCAATCACATTCCGGCCAACATTATCAGATCGTTTTACCTGAATAGGTGTTCCATCCTGGGTTTTGCCATCAATGCCAAAATCACCCTTTTGCTTCAAATTTGCTGATCCGCCAAACTGAACAACAATCCATGTTTCAAACTTAAATGCATTTTCATACCTGAGTTTGTCATAATCATATTTATGAAGCTGAACAATAAATGGTTTGGAAAATAAATCCTGCTGATTTTGCAAACGCATTTCGCTTACTTTGATGGCTTGTACTGATTGATCAATACCAATCCATTGACGATTTAATTTATCAGCAACTGAAATGGTAGTGCCTCCTCCAACAAATGGGTCTAAAATAATATCTACTTCGTCACTTGCGCACTTTATGATTCTATCAAGTAGCGACATAGGCTTTTGAGTTGGATATCCAATTCTTTCAAAATTACCAGGTCTAGTAGCGATTTGTCCAATATCGTCCCAAACATTATCAATTAGTACACCTACCTCTACATCTAAATATTTTTTATATCTAGGATATTGTAAACCGTATTCTTCCCTGATCTCTCCTGATTCTCTTAGTATTAATAATCTTTCATTTGAAACTGTTTTTAATGGAACCCACATATATTTTCCCTTTTCATCTATCTTATCGTACCGCTTTAAAGCACCTTCATTAAGTGGCCTTGTTATCTTATTAAAACAATAATGTGCAGATTTAGAATACCAAAAGATTGAATCAGTATTAATTGGAAATTTCTTTGAAATTGATTTACTACTTCCTGAATTAAAAGTTCTTTTCCAGATTATTTCTGAAAGCAATCTGTCATATCCAAATATTTTATCTAAAATCTCGACTCTTATATATGCATTTGCATGCCAATCGCAATGTAAAAATATACTTCCAGTTGGTCTAAGCACCCGGTGCATTTCAGCAACTCGCTCCTTAAGCCAACCAATATAATGATCAATGCCACCCGACCAACGATCCTGGAAACTACGAATTTCGCCTTCGTCTCCCCAGATAACTTCATAATTACGGTTTGAAAAAAATGGAGGATCAAGGTAAACCAAGTCTACTGATTCGCTTTCAATGCTGCGAAGTACTTCGAGATTGTCGCCAAGAATGAGTTTGTTTATGAAATCAGACATATTATTTATTAATAAAGGAATTAATCAACTTACTTTTTATGAATTGTATAAGGAACAGGGTTAATTTTATTATTAGGATCAAAAGTAGCTTCAATAAATATCAATTTATCAAACTTATTTAATACGATTCTTTGAAATCCCCATCTTAAATCATTCATATGTACATATTTAAAAATTCCACTAAAAATATATGGACTTGATAACTCAACATAATATTCTCCATGCCATTTAGATTCTGTTTTTTTGTTTATTATGATCTTATGATTTGATGAAAATAAATTATCACAAAAAGAATAATTCAAAGTATAATTAGCTTTATCATTACCAGTCTCAACATAGTCACCATTAAATTCGTATAATAAGCGCCAAAGCCTAATTTTATATTGAATTATATTAAGAAAAATTACAACCAATGACGCAATTATTCCAATTGTCAAATCTTTGCACATAACAAATAAATTAATAAGTTATGAAACAAAGGTAAGAAAAATTTGTGCCAAAGAAAAAAGCAGGCAGATTGGAATGATAAGCGGGGAGAAAATTATTTATGTCCGTGTTTTTTTTTAAGTCTTTCATATTCTCTTCGTTCACCACGAGATAGGGGTTGTTGATTTGGTGAAACATAATTATCTGCCGGAACAACAAAATCAATTTTTTGAATTGACGGTTGCCGGAATGTCATGGTTGTTTTTCCCTCAAAATTAGATATAGCAAAATCGCCCTGGGATATAATATCCATGCCAAGCAGCATTTCCGTTGAATGGTCGTCCGTAAGATCATCGCACTCAGTAACTCTTAAATTAAAGGAAATATTATTGTTATTAAGAATGACTTTGACAGCATATACATTCCTGGTTTGAATTCCATGAACCCCCTTTACGTCCATCTTACCTATTGGTGGTAAATTTAATGATTCAGCCAATAATTTTGTGATTGCAGAACCAGTTGCCCCTGTATCCCAAAGTGCATTACTCTTACATTTTGCGCCGGTAAACAGGTTTTCAATTTCAACAGGGGAATAAATTACCCTTACAATGCCATTGGCATAAACCGATAATGAATTTACGGTTACCTGTGACATCGGTTAAGCAAATACCGCACGGGTATGAAATGTCTGTGTAAAATTATCTTCACCAGGCTGACATTCCTGAATTAAAAATGTGCCAGGTTGATATTTTTTCATTGAATCATATAAAGCTTCATCGAAAGTACTGAATACCCCTACAATATTTTCTCCAATAATTACAAGATGTTTGCCCTTGTACTTTTCAACAAGCATATCCTGGTGATCAACATAATATTTAAATTCTTTTTCGAGCATAAAATTATCCTTTCAAAATAATTAACAAAGATATGGTAAAAATGTTGTATTCAGTAATTAACAATGTTAATAAACATCAAAACATTTTCATATATTCTTTAATTCTTATCCATCCAGCCTGTATTTTGTCGAGGTTATCAGTAATACTTGATACATTTCACATTTTTAGTACTTTATTTCTGGAATCTTGCCGAATATTGGCAAAATATTCAAAAAAAACAAAAAACAAATCACAAAATACAAATAATTAACAATTTCAAAATTTCAAATACGAAATGCATACGCCAGTTTTGAATTTGTCATTTTTTTGATTGAAATTTATTTGATATTTGTATTTTGAGATTTGTGATTTTTTGTTTGGTTCTGGCTTGTCCAGGTTAGGGTTATTCTTTCACCGCTTTTCCCTTCTTAGTTATTCCGTATTTATTTCTCACTTCGTAAAAATACAAACCTTTTGCAAGTTGTCCGGTGTTTATAGTAACAGAGCCGGTAAATGCCTTTTGCAGAATAAATCGGGAAGCAATATCAAAAAGAATGATCTCTGACTTTTCATTATTTTCATTAACGAAATTCAGAGTATTAGAAAACGGAACAGGAAAAATATAAGCATTTTCCTCGCCGGCCGGGCTATCTATCCCTGATGAGCAACCGATAAGGATATTCCCTGCAGGCGCTGTTACAGAAGGAATGTAAGTACCAGCAGCGCTGCATTCAGCATCAACAAAATCTCCAAAGGGGGCTGTCATAGAAATATCATAAGCCAACCAGAAATAATAGTCGCCATTAATAAGCGAAACAGTTGCAAATGTTATGGTAAAGACTCCGTTAGGATTAACAACTGAAGCGCCAATTTGATCGGAAGTGGAGAATGTGCTGATGTTTGCTGTGTAAAATAATTTTGCCTGCCAAATATCCGACGGAAATGTTGAGCCGGCAGTGGAAAAAGTCAATGATGCAACAGAACCTCCTGATCCTGTAGGCACATTTATTTTAACAACTATTACCGGAACATTCTGGTCACCAACCAAAGCACAGGTAACGTCGCTTTGTAAAGTGGTCGCTGTCACCTGTCCGTTTACCGTTGATGTAAAGGAAAAAGCCACCAATAAAAGCAGCAAAACCACATTGCCTGATGTTTTACATTTTTTCATGATATAATTTTTTAAGTTATAAATTAAGAAATTGTTTTGAATTTTAAAAAATTTCTATTATGTCATTCATATTCAACTTCTTTTGCTTGCCCAAAAGAAGCAAGAGGGCACCACGAACGAGAATACAACATGCACTTTCGCACAGGCCAACGCTATCGGGTCTGTGCATGTTGTATTCCGCGCCGTTCGTGGACAGCCAACGCACATGGCTTTCATCGTAACATTTATGAAAAAGAGAATAAGTGAAAACAAATCTTTATTCAATCATATAGCTGAAATAAATGGGTGCGAAGCATAAAACATAAAATTCCTTATCAACGAATTGCTGTTCGAGTGAAGTCGAGGATGGTGTCTGAGCTTGCCGAAGACCGAGACGGAACGAGTTCAATTCGTTAAGTCTTTTTTGCTTACTTTTTGTGACGACAAAAAGTATGAAGAAAAAAATACAGATAATCATCTGGTAAAAATTCAAAACAGTTTCTCAGAATATTTTAATCCCTATTCCAAAACAAAATTCAGGTTTTGTCACTGTGAATTTATTGTACGAATCATCATGTGGCGTGGTAGTAGCTGGTGTTACAACCACCGGATTCTGGTAATCATAATGCATATAAGTCTGTCCGCCTAAATTAAACATCATAAGTCCGAAAGCAAAGTCTGCCGAGAGAAATATATTGTCTGTCATAAAAAACTTTATTGATGATATACTATTCAGGCCATAGGTATTACCCCCGTCAACATACTGAGTGTAATGAACCGTCTGCGTAGAAGAATCGAGGAAGAATTTTTCTTTATAAGTACTGATTTTATAATAAGGCATTTCAATGCCGGTAGAAAACAGAAATTTGTCGACATTATAATTATATTTAAAACCTAAAGCGATGTCCAGATAATATTGCTCTTTACTTCCATAAGCAGGGGTAACATTGGAAATGGTATAGTTGTCTTTTCTGAATGAATAACCGGCCCTGCCGAAAAGGGAAAACATTGAACGGCTCAGATATTCATATTGCAAATATAATTTTGCGTCGTTTTGTTTGTAAGTGAATACATCATTGTTTGGAAGATAAGCGCCCTGTGAAAAATAGAATTCGTCAATAACATCATAAATTTGCCCGTTGTTGCTGAGCGATAAGGTTATTAAGTGTCCAGATGTTTCTTTTGTGTTACGGTAAAAATTTTGTCCGGAAGCAGGGAAAGCCAGAATAAGAAATAAGTAAACTGCAAAATGTTTCATATTCTTATTTTATTAAATGTCCGTAATGAGTTTTTAGATTCGTACTTTTATTTGAAATTGATGCATGTATTATATTCAACTTTTTTTTAGAACATAACAAAGATAGGAAAAAAAATACCAGACAAATAGTTAAACAACTGAAATTATTATTGAAGAAAATTTGTAATTAACCCGGAATGCTTAATTCTTATTCCCCATGTAATGATGGTATAATGTTCCTCTCAATCATCGGGATTAATGACAGTTCATCTCAAATTTTCCTAATTTTACGGTTTAATTTTTTGAAAAAATGAACCGCGAAGAATTTCAGAAAGCAATACTGCAGGGCATTCCGGATGATTTGCCATTGCCGAAACCCTATGATACCAAAGTTAATCATGCTCCTGTGAGAAAACAGATTCTCACCAATGAAGAGAAAAAGCTTGCCCTGAGAAATGCACTCAGATATTTTGATAAAAAGTATCATCCTGTACTTGCGCCCGAGTTTGCAGGGGAACTGGAAAAATATGGCAGGATATACATGTACCGCTTCATACCTGATTACAGGATTTATGCACGAAACATCGATGATTATCCGCATCAGTGCAGGCAGGCGGCAGCCATCATGCTTATGATCAGCAATAATCTTGATCATGCGGTGGCTCAGCATCCTCACGAACTGATCACTTACGGTGGAAACGGGGCTGTTTTCCAGAACTGGGCACAGTACCTGCTTACCATGAAATATCTTGCCCAAATGACCGACGAGCAGACATTGGCGCTGAATTCAGGCCATCCGGTGGGTCTGTTTCCTTCTCACAAGGAAGCGCCAAGAGTGGTCATCAGCAATGGAATGGTAATTCCTAATTATTCATCCAAAGACGATTACGAAAGATTCAACGCACTCGGGGTTTCGCAATATGGGCAAATGACGGCCGGATCGTTCATGTACATTGGTCCGCAAGGTATTGTACACGGTACCGCCATCACCGTGATGAATGCTTCCCGCATGACCGGCGACGGCAATATCAGGGGTAAGATTTATGTGACCTCGGGACTGGGAGGTATGTCAGGAGCCCAGGCAAAAGCCACTGTCATTGCCGGAGGTATCTGCCTGGTCGCCGAGATCAACCCGAAACCATTGAATCTACGCCATGAACAAGGTTGGGTGGATGAAATCTTCGGAGATATTGATTCTGTTATTGTCAGGGCAAAGCAGGCGCAGAAGAATAAAGAAGCTGTTTCATTGGCCTACCTCGGAAATGTGGTTGATCTTTGGGAAAAACTGGCAGTCGAAGATATTGAAATCACACTCGGTTCAGACCAGACATCACTGCACAACCCATGGGCCGGTGGCTATTACCCGGCCGGACTTACCCTGGAAGAGTCCAACCGCATGATGGCTGTTGATCCTGAACTATTCAGGCAGAAAGTGCAGGAATCGCTCAGAAGGCAGGTAAATGCCATTAACAGGTTGACCGCAAAAGGAATGTACTTCTGGGATTACGGTAATGCGTTCCTTCTCGAGGCAGGCAGGGCAAAAGCCGATATTTTTGCTGCGGATGGCAGGTTCAGGTATCCGTCGTATGTGGAAGATATCATGGGTCCGTTGTTTTTTGATTATGGCTTCGGTCCCTTTCGCTGGGTTTGTACATCGTCCGATCCTGCAGACCTTGAGATTACTGACATGCTTGCATCCCGGGTTATGGAAGAGATTGCTACAACAGCGCCTGAGGAAATCACCCTCCAGATGAAAGATAATATTCACTGGATAAATGAAGCCGGCCGGAATAAGCTGGTGGTGGGCTCACAGGCCCGAATCCTCTATGCCGACTGCGAAGGAAGGACAAAAATTGCGCTGGCATTCAACCGTGCGATCCGGAATGGGATCATTACAGCTCCCGTTGTGCTTGGTCGCGATCATCATGACGTTTCAGGCACTGATTCACCTTACCGCGAGACATCCAATATTTATGACGGTTCAAGTTTTACAGCCGACATGTCCATTCAGAATGTCATCGGCGATTCGTTCCGGGGCGCTACCTGGGTTTCCATCCATAATGGCGGAGGCGTTGGCTGGGGCGAGGTGATCAATGGCGGATTCGGCATGGTACTGGACGGTTCGGATGAAGCTGACCGACGTATTCAAATGATGCTTTTCTGGGATGTGAACAACGGTATTACACGTCGTAGCTGGGCCAGGAACAAACCTGCCATGTTTGCCATCCGGCGGGAGATGGCCAGGACTCCGGGCCTTACGGTGACTTTGCCTAACCTTACTGACGATAACCTGATCAATAGGATGTTCTGATTAGTGTCTGTCTATTTTGTTTAGAAATTGTTTTGAATTTAAAACATTTCTGTTATATTATTCATATTCAACTTCTTTTGCATGCCCAAAAGTACTTAGCGAAGCGGTCTCACGAACCCCGACCTGTCGGGGTGAGTAACCAAAAGGGCACCACGAACGAGACGTTTCGACAAGCTCAACGCCCACTTCTTTTGATAACCGGCCATTGAGCCTGTCGAAATGGCATGTTGTATTCCACACCGTTCGTGGACGTCCAACGCACAGGGCTTTCATGGAAAGCTATTCCTAAATAAAGCCGCAGGCTTTAAAGCGCGTGAGCATGGCAAAACGGCGAGCCTGCGTTAGCCTTGTGGGGCGGAGCATCGTTTTTCCTTGACTTTTTGGTTCTTTTTGGTCTAAGCAAAAAGAACATAAATTACTTGTAATCATTACAATAAGCTAATAACATGATATTTATTATAAAAAAATATGTTTGCTTTTGAATTGAATTTAATTAACAACCATATCTTAGAAAAGAGCCACACTAATTAATCGTCAAAAACCAATTTAATATTCACTATTTCAGAAAAGCTTCCGATCCTGACCGGCGGTCCCCAGGTCCCGACACCACAGGAAACGTAGAAATGCGTATTCCCGATTTTTTCATATCCCCAGCTCAGGTCATAAATCATCTTCGTGATCAGATTTACAGGGAAAAGCTGTCCGTGATGCGTATGTCCAGATAACTGAAGATCAACGCCACACTTCATGGCTTCGTTCAGGGCAAATGGCTGATGATCAAGTAATATCAATGGTTTGCCAGTATCTGATCCCTGCAACAGTTCATTCAGAGGTTTCCTGTTGTGGTTTGTAAAGCGATTTGCACTCCGGTCATCGCGACCTGCAAGATAAATGCCACCATCAAGCACTGCAACGGAATCACGCAGGATGATGATATGGTGGGACTTCAGGTAATTCAGTGCTACATCTACACCTCCGAAATAATCATGGTTACCGGGTATAAAATACACTCCCAGCCGTGACCTTATGTTATCCAGCGGTTCGCAGACATTGGCAGAGATTACCGAGGAAATATCCTCATCAAACATATCTCCCGCAATAATCACCACATCGGGGTTCAGGCTGTTAATGACGGATACAATCTTCTCCAGTCTTGATTTTCCTATAATCGTACCCAGGTGGACATCAGAAATCATGGCAATATTCAATCCCTGCAATCCGGCTGCTTTTTTATGCACCTCAATATTCAATTTAGTAATCCGTGGATGCACAGCATTGATATGGCCTGCCAACAGCAGCACAGTAACAATAATAAAGGTAACGAGACCGGCGACAAACCTGCTTTTCGGATAATTGTCTGTGAAAAAAGAAGGAAAATATGGCAGGAAATGGTTGACAACCCTTGCCAGGTCGAGCAACACGACAGCAAGGAAAAAGTACAGCATTGCCCCAAGCCAGAATGAGCCTGCATAAATGATGGTATCACCAACGCCTGAAGGAAGATATTTTTCGGTGACCCTTCCAATAATATAAGCGGAAGCAAAAACCAGAAATGCAACAATAAACCAAGGTTTCAATCCCGGATAATACTGAACCGCCTGCAATCCACGGTGGTAGATGTACAGATTGATGAAGAAATACACCGTCAGAGCGATGCTGAAAAAAATTATAAAACCGCTGTTTCTCATGCTGATAGAAGGAATGATTTGAAAATTTGGAAATTTGAAGATTTGGAAATGTTCATATTGATTTAGGAATTATGAATCAGTATTATTATATTAAGAATGGAACACAGATAACGCTGATTTGCGCTGATAAAATCCCCGGAAAGCGGTACTCCTGAACTTTTAAAAATTGACCAGTCGAACATTTTCACATTTGAACAATTGAATATGTTGCCCATAACATTTGATTAGTCACTTTATCACTACATCACTTTGTCACTTCGTCCCTTCGTCTCTCAGTCTCTCAGTCGCTTAGTTCGTTTAGTTCGCTAAGTTCGCTAAATTCGCTAAGTTCGCCCTGTCACTTCGTCACAAACTGCGCCGTGAGCCTGCTTTTCTGCTCGAGCAATACCGTACGTCCCTTAAGAATGTTGTTAACCGATTCATCGGTGTAATGTCTGATGGTGACCAACTCCACACCGGTATTATACAGAAGTTTATAATGCAGGGAAAGATCTGAGATCAGTTGATCTGTTTTGCGTTGTTCATAATCAAGGCACACTGAAAAACTAATGGCCGAGTTTTGCATCAGGTTTGCTTTGATGTGATATGTGGCAAACAGGGCAAAGATCCTGCTCAGGTTTTCTTCGGCAATAAAGGAGAAATCCTTTGGTGAAATGGAAATAAGTACCTGGTTCATCTTGAAGATATATACCGGAACAAGATTCTGAGGATGACCCACATGATGAATAACAGTACCTGTTTCTTCCGGATCAATGAAAGACCTGACATATAATGGAATATTACTGTTCTGAATTTTATTGTTTTTGGATGTATGATTTTTGCCCCGTAATAGGCCAGTTCAATGGCTTCCTGGTAAGATATTTCATCCAGGCGGACAGGATTGATCATGTCGGGATCATATGAAGTTGTGTGGCCATTACGATTTGACGAATGGTATTTCGGATCGATGTTATAAATCCCGGCAACATCTTTCCAGATCACTACTTCACGAGCACCGAGCATGTATGCCATGACGGATGCCGTATAGTCAGAGCCTTCCCTGCCCAGGGTGGTTGTAAATCCCTCATCATCTGAACCAATGAAACCCTGGCAAACGTATACCTTATTATTGGTGAAAGTAAACTGCTGCCTGACCAATGGCAGACTGGCATCGATATCTGCTTTTGCATCCCGGAAAACCCTGTCGGTCTTCAGGAACTTACGGGCATCTGTCCAAATATTTGCAACCCCGGCCTTATTCAGGTAAGCGCTTATAATTTTTGCCGAGAAAAGCTCGCCGTATGAAACTATCTGATCATATTCATAATCATAATCATTGCCCGGATTGATACTCAGCCGGTCATTCAACTCACTGAACAATTTCTCAATATCAGAATATATCATTTCTTGGCTGTCAGGAAAAAGATCCCTGATAATATTGAAATGAAACTCCCTGATTTCACTGAGTTTTTCAGATACACCGCCCGTTCCCCTGAAATAATGATCGGCCACAATCTCAAGCGCATTGGTCGTTTTATCCATGGCTGAGACAACAATCAGTATGTTGCCATTTTGATTGTCTGCAATAATGGCAAGATTTCTGACGGAAGTGGCAGAACCTACCGATGCTCCGCCAAACTTATGTACAAGTATATTTTCAATCATTTATAAAATCAGTGCTGTTACCGGCTGATTACGGTTGACGCCTGAGATAACCGACCAGTAAGGAATTCCTGCAACAGTACCACGAATTTCGTGCAAAATTATGAAAGTTTCTCAATGAATTGAAAAAGTTGTACTTTTACTAGCCAAATAAATGACTACCAATGAAAGGTTATCAGATCAAAACCCTGAATGAATTTATTATTGAGAAGCAGACGGAATTTGCATTTGCCCGTGGTGAATTATCCGGATTACTGCAGCATATCGGAATAGCCGCAAAGATCATCAACAAAAAAGTGAATAAAGCCGGCCTGGTGGATATTCTGGGTGAAGCCGGCGCCACCAATATACAGGGTGAGGACCAGAAGAAACTGGATGTTTTTTCTCATGACCAGATGGTGCAGTCCCTGAAAAGCAGCTGCGATTGCTGCGGTATTGCGAGTGAAGAGAACGAAGGCGCCATTACCTTTGATGATGAGATGTCAAAGGATGCCAGTTATGTGATTTGTACTGATCCGCTTGATGGCTCTTCAAATATTGATGTGAATGTATCTGTGGGAACCATATTTTCCATTTACAGAAGGGTTTCTCCCAAAGGAACAGAACCAATGCTTGAGGATTTCCTGCAACCGGGTATTAAACAGGTGGCCGCCGGTTACATCATTTATGGTTCATCGACTATGCTTGTTTACACAACGGGTAAAGGTGTCAACGGTTTCACACTCGATCCTTCCATCGGGGAATTCTGTCTTTCACATCCCAGAATGCAGACACCCAAAGACGGCCTGATCTATTCAATAAATGAAGGTAATTATGTGAAATTTCCGGAAGGAGTTAAAAAATACATCAAATATTGCCAGGTAATTGACAAAGATACCGGACGCCCGTATTCATCAAGATATATTGGCTCATTAGTGGCTGATTTTCACCGTAACCTTCTGAAAGGAGGTATATTTATCTATCCGCAGACAGCCAGCGCACCAAAAGGAAAGCTGAGATTGCTCTACGAATGCAACCCTGTTGGTTTTATTGCCGAACAGGCCGGTGGAAAAGCAACCGACGGATTCCGCAGAATTCTTGAAATCAAACCGGAATCGTTGCATCAGCGTACTCCTTTTTATACCGGATCAATAAATATGGTGAATAAAGTGGAGGAATTTCTGCAATCTGAAATTATGTAACTTTTGAATTATTTAACCACAATAGTCACATAGCGGCACATAGTTTTTCAATATTTCTATGTGACTATGTATTCTATGTTGCTATGTGGTAATATTTGTTTTTTAACCGCATGGAACTTGAAGGTATATAACAGAATTATTTCTCATCATTTTACAGATCTGCCGTTTTTCACCCACTTACCCGAAACCGGGCTTTTCCCTGTATTAATTTTGTAGAGGTAAACGCCATCTGCAAATTCGCCTGCATTGATTTCATTTATTCCTTCTTTCAGATTCTTTGATAGCAGAAACTTACCATTCATATCAAACAAGTCAATGATAGGAAACCCGGTACTATTATTTTTATACTCAATAAATAGTTTGTCATTTCCGGGGTTGGGATAAACGGAAATTATTTCAGGTTGTAATCCTACCCCGTTTATTGAATTATAGGTTAAGGTAGAATCCAATTTTAGTATAAAGAAATTTAGTGAATTTTCATCATTCAAATTTGACCAATATCCGGCTACAACAACCCCACCATCGCTTGTAGCTTTTATTGTTTCCGGGATATAAAATCTATCACCCCCAAAACATATTTGTTTTTTAAAATTTAAATTTGAATCAAGTGAGATTATATAAATCCAGGAAGGTTCACTTTGAATATAACTAACAAAATTTGATGTGCCACAAACGTAAATATTATTTTTAGTGAAATAATCAATTGACCTGTAATCAGCAATATGGTTCGATGTATCTGCTTTAGCACCATAATGATAAGTATTTATTAAATTTGCAGGCAAACTTATTTCTGCTACTCCAATATCAGCATAATTTGGATCTGAACCAATGGGTATATAATTACATGCAAGCAAATATGTACTATCGGTAAATTTAATTACAGAACAACTATTATTTAAAATATAATTACCCACGGGATTAAGGACATCAGTAGAGATTTCATTTAAATTAGTATCTATTTGATCTACAGTCTCCGATACAATACTCGAAAATATATATAAATGATTATTTTCAGGGTTTTTTAGTATATCAGATTCAAACCATGGATAAGTGGCATAATATGTAATTTTAGTAGCTAATGTATCACCATTTAAATTAAACTTAGCAAAGAATTTACTATAATTCGTAGAATTACTCAGTAAACCAATAAAAAATATTAAATTATTATCTTTAAGTATACTACCACCAATACCACCATTCAAACAGTGGTACCTTTTATCAAGGCAAATTTGTAAATTAGTGTCTATTTTTAAATAACACAGGTCAAAACTATCTGTCTGAAAATTAAAAATAGACCCAACCATAGCTAATTCTGAATCATTTAAAATAGTAAATCCAGAGAAAAATGACAAGGTGTCAATATCTATTTTATTAAAGTAATCACCGTTTTTTGAAAATTTATAAATACTGGTGAAGTACCCTTGATTTCCAGAGCGTCCATTATTACCAACTGAAACATAGTATGAATTATTTATTTCAAGAATATTATTGGGGTGCATATTGTATTCTGTTTCAATGAATTTAAAAAATGGCAATTGACAGAATGCAACAGGTGAATAAATAAATTGCACCATAAATAATATACCTATAAGTATTTTATGTGTGATTTTCATGATATATAATGTTTTAATTGGACTTGTGTATTCACATTTAGCAGGATGGATGCCAGAAAAACCAGAAATAGGTTTTTAAATGTTTTCATTACTTTAATAATTGCCTGATTTTCAAATGTAAATAATCATTAAGCAAATATAAGCATTTATTCTGAAGAATAATCAATAATAAAAATATTTGTTGATTTATTTTTAATATCTGTTATCCGTTACAATAACAAAACAAACCAGAGTTTACTCGTTGCACTTCTTTTTGCTCGGAATCTCAAATATTTTAACCGGACAACAATGATTGATAATTATTTTCTTCAATTGCCTATTGCCTGATATTCATCTACTTATATTATTTCACAAAAAAAACTTCAAAAATCCGGGTCATATTTGCTTAGCCATTATATTAATAAATAAGCAGGCTTTTATGAATTACGATCCGCCTGAGGCGGAATAAGTTGTGACTTTATGAACTTTATGAACTTTACAAACTTTATGAACTTTATAAACTTGTTTTCTGATCAATCATTTGTCATTTATTTGGTACAAAACGATTTTGTATTATTGTATTTTGTCAAGGATGGTCATCATCTGACCAGGGCTTTGGAATCGGGTAGGGAAATACTGATTAGGGTTCAGTCAGGGCAGGATTGGCATACGATAAATGAATTCATAACAAAGATAACATCAGTGACTTTTTGTCCTGAAAATAACCATAAAATAATGCTGGCATGGTTCATGAATCATGTTAACTGACCATATCTCATGAATAAAAAAACTGTTATTCAACAAATTAAGACTGGGAATAACGATGCTCTGTTCATCATTCATGAACGATTCAGGGATGAGTTTATCAGTTTTGCCCGGAAACGTTACGGATGTGGTATTCAGTATGCTAAAGATGTGTACATTGATGCTCTGCTTG
Source organism: Bacteroidia bacterium (assembly GCA_026391255.1). Lineage (GTDB taxonomy): Bacteria > Bacteroidota > Bacteroidia > Bacteroidales > JAPLDU01 > JAPLDU01. The sequence goes on from JAPLDU010000102.1 coordinate 36,301, forward strand.
ATCTCAGGAACAATATACTAACCGGCAGGCTCCAGAAACTGAACAGCAGCCTTAAAACCTATCTGTTTGCAATTGCCCGGAATAAAATCACAAATGAAAGATTTCGCAGCAAGCATTTTTATTATTGTAACGAATTTGAGGAAAGTAACAGCTTATATCAATCTGATGGAAACGAAGCAAATGAAAATGAAACTAAATACAGAATGATTATTTCCATGTTGCAGAACCTTCCGGGAAATTGTTATAAAATACTGAAAATGTTCTACTTTGATAAGCTGTCATTGGAAAATATAGCTTCAGCATTGAATTATTCCACTGTGATATCACTCAGTACACAGAAATACAAGTGTCATCAGAAGCTGAAAGCCCTGTTGAAATCTTTGAATAATGATGAAATATTTATTGAAAATGAATACAAAGCCAATTGAAGATCACGAATTAATTGATTTATATCTTCTTGATCGTCTGAATAAAGAAGAGCGAGCGAATTTCGAAAGCAGGTTAAAGATTGACTCGGAATTCTCTGCCGAATATGAATCACATAAACTGATCATGAAGTTCGTGAACCAATCGGAGACAAATAAATTACGTTCCGGCTTATACGAACATGACAGGAAGCTACCCGATTACCGGCCTGGTCAGAAAAAAGCCGGTACCCAGTACCTGCTTGCCATTGCAGCTTCTGTCCTGGTTGTCATCTCTTCATTTTACTTTATTCTTAGTTATATCAGTTCAACAGGATTGTCCTCGGCCAGGCAGCATCAGGTTGAGAATAAATTATTTGTAAAATATTTCAAACCGCCGGTCGATATCATTAAATTCAATACCCGCGGTAACAGCCTTCTGTCTGATAACAGCAATTTCATCATGGCCATGGATGATTATGATAAAAAAGATTTTGCAGATGCAAAACTGATATTCGACCAATTGCTGGTGCAGGGTTATGACAGTCCCAACCTGCTTTTCTACTCATCTGTTTGTGATATTGTGATGCAT
>JAPLDU010000081.1 GCA_026391255.1 Bacteroidia bacterium
AACCATAACCTCCTCATCTTCTCATTCATTAATGGAGATAATAGGTCATATCGCTTGCTTATTAAATTTATATTTCCCATTTTGCAAAGGAAATATATTTTTTTGAAATAACCAAGTTATTTCGTTACACTCACTAAGTTTGAGTGCCGTCCGGGTGATGTTTCTCTTCTTCCTTCAGGCCATAATGCCTGGGTAGTTGGTAATGAGCCGGCAATAGTCGTGGATTTCCAGGGAATGGTTGACTACGCAAAGGCAATGTAATTGAATAGAGAACACTCGGTATTATGTTGATTCATGATATTTTAAGGAAAAACGAAATTAAATAGCGGTTTGCTTGTCCGTCTTGAGATCTTTCAGGTAATATTTCAGAACAGCCTTATTATTGACTTCAGGTCTCCTGATTTCTCGCAAAAATATTTGACGAAAAATTCCTTTTCCTACAAACTTAGGAATAGGCAATAGGTATAGGTCTGCTTATGGAAGGTGGTTTTGTCAATTACCAAAGCTTAAAAAGCTTATAAAGATATTATAGGGCAATCGGGTGGAAAGTTGGAGGATTTCCGCTTCAAATGATTTTGGTAAGAATTCTTAGGAAAATTTGCGGGCACCGCACAACATGAGGCAGCCCCTTAACGGCGGATCAGGAATCATCATTAATGATAAAACTACATGATCCGCCGAAAAGGGAAAAGCTGCCTCAGAGCAAATTATCCTTAGAATGCCATAAAATTATTTGCAGCGGAGACTTTTCTTTGGCTACTTTCTTTTGGTGGCTGCAAAAGAAAGTAGTAATCAGGTGCTTGTAAAAATATCATTTTATCGCCAGTTAAGTTTAATCCATTATTTCAAAACTATAATCTATTTCAAAAAATGAAGGTCAGAAACCTATATTTACTGCCATTGTACATTAATGTGTAAACATATCGCAATACTGCATGTTAATTGCTTAATATTTTAGAATTTGCCGCTCTTCCAGATTGCGATGACAAGCATTAAATCCCTTGATTTAACTTCATGATGTCAGGAGTCCTGAAATTGGTGGTTTTTTGCTCTTTTTTTCATCTCTTATAAAAATAAAAAAAGTCCTGCTAATGACTAGTTGGCAGGATTTTTTTATTATGCTTTTCTGACTCAGTGACTCCGAAGGGACTCGAACCCTTAACCCTCAGAACCGGAATCTGATATTCTATCCATTGAACTACGGAGCCCTGATTTGCAGCTTTATTCACCGTTTATGCATAATCATATTGCGCATAGTCCCGAAAGAAACTGCATATCATACCGCAAAAATACGATATTTTGTGAATTAGCTAATCTCTCAGCAACATTCAGCATTCTTAAAAAATAAAGCTGTATTCAACTTCTGTTTATCAAAAAAGAGTATAATTGCCGGCAAAAATAATTTATATGAAATATGAATTATGAGTTATGAATTATGAGTTATAAGCAATACATTATAACTTATGACTTACGACTTATAACTTACAATTATTCAAAATTGACGGTATAATCAGCGAAAAAATTTATTGATTGATCAGATGAAGGTCCTTCTTTTAGGTTCAGGAGGCAGGGAGCATGCCCTGGCATGGAAAATTGCCCAAAGTCCCGTGCTGTCTAAGCTTTTCATTGCGCCGGGAAATGCCGGGACAGGAATTACCGGAACAAATGTGGCCATCGATCCGCTGAAGTTTAATGAAGTCAGGGACTTTATCCTTCAGGAGGAGATTGATATGCTGGTGATTGGGCCGGAAGAACCACTGGTGAAAGGATTGCGTGACTTCCTTGAAAGTAATAATCGCCTGAAAAGACTGAATATTATTGGCCCGGGGAAAGCCGGAGCACAATTGGAAGGAAGCAAGGATTTTGCCAAGCAGTTCATGATGAAATACTCCATACCGACGGCATCCTATTTGACCGTTACAAAAGAAAATATCAGCGAAGGCTTCAAATTTTTAGAGAAAATGGAAGCGCCATACGTACTGAAAGCTGACGGACTCGCAGCGGGGAAAGGCGTTTTAATCACTCATTCACTTGAAGAGGCTAAGCAAATTGTGGTTGAAATGCTGGAAGGAAAATTTAAAGAGGCAGGCAAAAAAGTCATTATCGAACAGTTTCTGAATGGAATTGAATTATCAGTATTTATTTTGACCGATGGAAAAAACTGGGTATTACTTCCGGAAGCAAAGGATTATAAACGGATCGGGGAAGGTGATACAGGCTTGAATACCGGCGGAATGGGAGCCATCTCTCCTGTTCCTTTCGCTGATGCCTTGTTCCTGGATAAAGTGAGAAAAAGGATTATTACTCCAACAATCAGAGGGCTGATTCAGGAAAATATTGATTACCGTGGCTTTATTTTTTTCGGTCTGATGAACGTTTCGGGTAATCCTTATGTAATAGAATACAATGCCCGTATGGGAGACCCTGAGGCAGAAGCTATAGTGCCCCGCATAAAATCAGATATCATTGATTTGTTTACTGGTGTAGGCGAAAGAAACCTGAACAAAGTGCATGCTGAATTTGATGATTCTTATTCAGCATCTGTTATGCTGGCATCCGGAGGTTATCCGGGTAATTTTGAAAAAGGGAAAGAAATCAGTGGAATTAATAAGGTGACTGAAAGCCTTGTTTTTCATGCCGGAACAAAGATGGATGGAAACAGGTTAGTAACTGCCGGTGGCAGGGTTATGGCCATTACTTCGCTTGCAAAAACCATGAAGGATGCTTTATCGATGTCATACCGGTGCGCAGGTCTTGTTGATTTTGAAAATAAATATTTCAGAAAGGATATTGGATTTGATTTATGCTGAATACATTAAAAAGTAACCAGAACCTGGTTTTAATATTAATCCCTCTTTTTATTGTCATTCTATGGCTGCAATCATTTATACATCCGTCCGGAACCGTTCTTCTTTTTGCTGACAGGGCCATGCCTTTGTACAAGCTGGTACTCGGCATTGCAGGTAACAAGCCGGTCACTTTACTTATCATTGCTCTTTTTTTGTTTGTAATCCAGGTATTGCAGGTCATCAAACTGAATAAGGATTTTATTCTCATTGATATCAGAACATACACCCCTGCCGTGGTTTTTACCCTGGCATGCTGCAGCTACCCTGCCATGCGTCAGCTACAACCCGTATTATTTGCCAATATCTTTATTTTATTGTCATTAAGTAAGATATTTCAAACGTACAAAGACGAATCGCTGTTTACCAATTTTTTTGATGCTTCCTTTTTCATTTCATTGGCAAGTCTTTTTTATTTCAATGCTTTGTTCATGTTGCTGGTGGTTTGGTCGGGAATGGTCATCCTGAGGCAATTCAGTATCAGGGAATGGCTGTTATCCCTTTCAGGTCTTATTCTGCCTTACGTATTTGTACTTGTATTTTACTATATTTATGATAAGGTACCCCACTTACTCAACATGTTAAGCGAGAATCTGAAAAATTCAGGTCCTGGCAAAGGTTTTTCACTGCCTGTCCTGCTATTCTTTTCTTATATGGGCTTTCTTGTATTGCTTGCCAGTATTGGGATAATAAAGAAATATGATAAAATGAAGATAGGTATCCGTAAATTTTACAAGATATTTTTCTGGATGTTTGTTTACTCTCTCATCCTTTTTTTTGCAGTGCCTGGCGCTTCTGCCGGGGTTCTCCTGATCACCGCAATACCGGTGTCTTACATATTGACCGATTACCTCATTAACATTAAAAAAGAACCTGCATTGAACTTCATAATCTGGTTATTGCTGGCCATGGTAATTTACCTGCAGGTAAGTACATAAAACAGTCCGTCAATCGCGGGTTTGAGCCCGACATCCTCTTAATAGTCACTCCTAATTTCCAGGCATACAGGCAGATAATGAGCATCAGTCTTTGCCGGGAAGTGCAGACTGATAATATTCAATTAGTTACCTTCCTGAAATTCAGTCAAACAAATTATATTAACCGAAATTTATTTATTACATAAATATTGTTTAATTCACTAAATATCATTTGATTATATTCGTAAATCGTAATTCTAAAATTAATATAACCCGGATGACGATCATGCCTGTATGTTTTTTTTCTGTTTCCGAATCAAGGATAATGTCTATCTTTGAAGGGTCAAAATAAATGAAATGAGGCTCGGAGTTATCATTTTTCCAGGTTCAAACTGTGACCACGACATGATTTATGTCCTGCGGGAGATCCTGGATCAGGAGGTGGTAGAACTTTGGCACAAGGATAAAGACCTGAAAGGCACCAATGCAATTATTTTGCCGGGAGGTTTTTCCTATGGTGATTATCTCAGGTCCGGCGCTCTGGCCCGCTATTCACCGGTAATGGAATCGGTCATTTCTTTTGCCAATGACGGAGGATTTGTTTTTGGCGTTTGTAATGGGTTCCAGATTCTTTGCGAAGCCGGTTTATTGCCTGGCACTTTACTTCGTAACGACAAACAAAAATTCATTTGTAAAAATATTTACCTTTCTGTTTCAAATCATCATACAGCTCTTACCAACCAGATAATTTCCGACCGGGTGCTGAAAATACCCATATCTCATGGTGAAGGCCGCTATTATGCCAATGATGCCACTTTACGGGAAATGAACCAGAATGGACAGATACTTTTTCGTTATTGCGACGAGAAAGGGAAGATATGCCTTCCGATGAACCCCAATGGATCAGTTGAAAATATTGCCGGTATAAGCAATGCTGAAAAAAATGTATTTGGTATGATGCCTCATCCTGAGCGCGCTGCTGATGATGAATTAGGCAATACCGACGGGAAAGTAATTTTTGAATCTATTATTAAGTGGTTTAATATCTGATTAATAAGGCAATAGGTTTTTAGACTGTAGACTGTTAGTAATTATAAACTATGAGAAATAAATCATCAACAAATCAATTCTGATTTATCTTGCTCCATACTGAATACTCCTAACCTGGACGAGCCAGCACTAAACAAGAATCCGCCGTGGCGGATTGATTATTATTTGTTTTTTGGAATTTGTTTTTTGGAATTTTTTGCCAAAACTTTCAAGATTTCAGAAATAAAAAACTAAAAGTCTACAGCCTAATATCCTACATTACTTGTGTCCTTCACATCCATCACTTCTTTTATCTCAGGTATCATGCTTTTTAATGAATATTCCACCCCGGCTTTCAGTGTCTGAATGCTCATTGGACAACTGCCACAAGCCCCTAACAATTTGACCTTCACAATCATATCATCAGTAACATCCAATAATGTAATATCACCACCGTCAGCCACCAGGTAAGGCCTGATTTTATCCAGTACACTATTGACTTTTGAAAATAATTCGATTTTTTCAGTAGCTTCCATAATTGATCTTGTTATTTATATGTGATTTCAACTTTTTTTGTTTCTGCTATATTTGCATTGCGGTAGTTGACCTGCTCAACGACTTTTCCGGCAAATTCTGCAAATGCACGTCCCACGGGAGTGGTTTCATCCAGAGCAGTCGGGTTGCCACTGTCACCATCCTCACAAATGCTCTGAACCAAAGGAATTTCACCCAACAGGGGGATGTTCATTTTTTCGGCTAATTTTCGGCAACCTCCTCTTCCGAAGATATAATATTTATTTTCAGGCAATTCTGCAGGAGAAAACCAGGACATGTTCTCTACCAGTCCAAGCACCGGTACATTGATCTTCCCGTTTGTAAACATACTCAGGCCTTTTACGGCATCGGCCACTGCCACATCCTGGGGTGTACTCACAATAATTGCGCCGGTAACTGATGTCTCCTGGACCAATGTCAGATGTATATCGCTGGTACCGGGAGGCAGATCGATGAGCAGGTAATCCAGTGTGCCCCAGTCAGTCTGGAAAAGGAACTGCTTCAGGGCAGAACTGGCCATTGGTCCGCGCCATATGGCGGCATCATTTTCCTTTACAAAAAAACCAACCGATAATAATTTGACTCCATATCTTTCAACAGGAATAACAATGTCTTTCCCGTCATGAGTGTTCACAGCAGGCATTTCTCCTTCAACATGGAACATTTTTGGTATGGAAGGGCCATAAATATCCGCATCAAGCAAACCTGTTCTGAATCCCATTTTTGCCAAAGACACTGCAAGGTTGGCTGAAATGGTCGATTTTCCCACGCCCCCTTTACCTGAGGCAATTGCAATGATATTTTCAACATTCTTCAGGCCATCAGGCTCCTTTTTCACAGATTCGTTCTGTATGGGTATGAATATTTCGGTAACAACCACTTCAGCTTCCGGATTAACATAATATTTTACAGCACCTTCCACGGCTTTCTTTAATGAAACAGCGAAAGGATCTTTTTTCTTCTGAAAAATAAGCTCAATTCTTACCGTTCCGGCTTCTGAAGTGATATTGCCAATCATGCCCATCTGTTCAAGGTTCTTGCCGGACCCCGGGTACTTAACATGGCTCAATGCATGATGAATATCTTCCTGTGAATATGGCATCTTAAAAATTTACAGGATCTTCAAGGGTAATCCGCTTTTGTGCAAACTACAGGTATCCTGCACCAATCAAACAACAAAACTACCGATTGGTTCAGAAATATTATGTGTTATTTAAAACAATTGAGCAGATGAACTGGTATCAGTCCGCCGCGGCGGATCAAGTATCAGGTATCAGGATTTGAAATGTGAAAATGAGGTAATGTGATAATTTGGAATTGGGGTAAAATGATAACGAATCACTTTTCCACCATTCACTATTCACTCCGCCTCCGGCGGATCACCACTTACCATTCATAACTCTTTCATCGGATCCCAGAACAGTTTTCCAAAATCGACCACCTGGTTTTCTGAAATAATAATTCCTTCATTTTCAAGCAATTCTTTCATTATTTCAGAACCTCCAAAATGATGTTTCCCGGTAAGCAAGCCATTACGGTTTACTACCCGGTGTGCCGGAACGGGAGGAAGCACATTTCCTGATTTATTCAATGCCCATCCAACCATCCTTGCCGATTGCGGGGAACCAATACACCTGGCAATGGCTCCAAAAGAAGTAACCCTTCCAACCGGAATATGCCGGGTAATTTCATAAACTTGTTCGAAAAAACTATCTGATGAGTTCATTAAATTAAAAGTAATAAAGTTTAAATGACGCAATTTAATTAACTCTCACGGATAAATATTTCCTTAATTATTTTATGATATTCATACTAAAAACTTGCTTCATGCTTATGTTGTTTTGTATTTTAGCAACCCAAATATTTTTATTATGATTGATGATAAGATTCTTCAGGTAACGGGTGATGTGCAATGGATAGGAATCCTTGATAAAGATATTGTCACATTTGATGTGGTAATGGAGACGAAGTTCGGGACAAGCTATAATTCCTATTTTATTAATGCTGAACGCAAGACTATTATTGACACTGCAAAGGTGAAATTTAAAGACAGTTACCTTGCAAAAGTCAGAAAAGTGGTCAATCCTTCTGAGATAGAGTACATAGTAATGAATCATACCGAACCGGATCATTCGGGTTGCCTTGAGTACCTGCTTGATATTGCAATTAATGCCACGGTAGTTGGAAGCGGGAACGCCATCCGTTACCTGCAGGACATTGTTGGTAAGCCTTTCAGTTCATTGATTGTTAAAGACGGGGATATTCTCGATCTTGGAAACAAAAAAATCAGGATCATCGGGGCGCCCAACCTGCATTGGCCAGATACTATTTATACTTATCTTGAGGAAGATAAAGTGCTGTTTTCCTGTGATTCATTTGGTTGCCATTATTGTAATGACGGTATGTTTGACGATAAATCCGGTGATTTTGATGAGGCTTTCAATTATTATTTCGACGTAATATTAAAGCCTTTCAGCAAATTCCTTTTGAAAGCCATTGAAAAGATACGTCCTCTTGATATTGATCTGGTCTGTCCGGGCCATGGCCCCATTCTCAGGAGCATGTGGAGAAAATATGTCGGCTTGTCAGAGAAATACGCCAGGGAATACCTGATAAAAAGTAACCCCGTGAAGGAAAAAGTACTCATTGCCTACGTCTCAGCTTACGAGTATACAGGAGAAATTGCAAGGCTGATAACAGACGGCATCCGGCAGGTGGGCGATATAGAAACTGAGATACTCAATATTGAGCATACACCCTTGGGTGAACTGGACGCAAAATTATGCAGCGCTACGGCCATATTAGTAGGAAGTCCTACCATCAATCAGAACACATTGCTGCCTGTGTATAAATTGTTTTCAATGATCAATCCATTGCGCGATAAGGGAAAACCGGGAGGAGCCTTTGGTTCGTACGGCTGGAGCGGCGAAGGAATTAAAATCATTGAAGATAACCTGAAAAACCTGAAACTAAAGTTGCCGGTGCCCGGCGTTTGTGTTAAGTTTTTCCCGAACAATGAGAATAAGAAATTGCTCGTTGATTTCGGACGCCGCTTTGGCACAGCAGTTCTGAACGATTAGAAAAGAGGGTATAAGGGGAATGATGAGCGATAAGTCTGGTATTAGTTTTAAATCTTAGTCTTTGTCCTTGTCTTAGTCCTAATCACAGTCTTGCTTCCGGATTACCACAATAATCACATAAAAACCTATATCATAACCTCCGGATATTTTCAGCTTATCATGCGATCCTGCGCTATTGACGCTTGGGAAACAAAACTTAACAACATGTTGTTGTCGCTAATCTTATTCCTGTGAAACGGATTTAATTTTCAAATTTGCACATTTTCAAATTTTCAAATTAATTTAGTTTTTTGTACCACATATACCAGGTTACCTCCCGTAAATCAGGATCTTTCTTTTCCTTCAATTTTTCAGCGTCTTTCATTGTAGCCGGACTTTTTATCAGTACTTCCTGCCCGGGTTGCCAGTTGGCTGGTGTAAGAACATTGCTTTTATCATCAGTCTGCAGGGCGATCAGCGTACGTTTGATTTCGTCTATATTGCGTCCAACGTTCATCGGGTAATGAAAAAAAGCACGAATCTTGTTATCGGGATCAATAAAGTAAACGCCCCGGATATCTTTTGTCGCAGATGAATCGTTCAGAAGGAGCCCATATTGTTTTGATATCTTATGGCTGGCATCAGTGACCAGGGGAAATTCTATCTTCACCGGGGCACCCCCGCTACTCAGGACGGTTTCCATCGATTTAACCCATTCAATGTGACTGTTAAGACCATCTGTTGAAATAACTATCAAAGCAGTATTCAGTTTTTTGAATTCATTCTGAATTGCGGCCAAAGCCATTATTTCAGAAGAGCAAACCGGGGTGAAATCAGCCGGATGGCTGAATAATATCTTCCATTTCCCATAGTAATCATCAGGGAATTTAATATCCCCCAAAGTTGAAACAGCGGTAAAAGCAGGCGCCGGTCCCGAAGTCAACGGCCCGTGAGGCAGCTCTTTTGTTTGTGCCAGGCTTGCCTGAATTGATAATAACATCACTGAAATAATTAAATAACCTGTTTTCATATATTTTTACAATTAGTCTATCTTAACACATAATCAGACATGATTGTTTCAGACAATATGAAAATATGTTAACCCAGGCAGGAAAAAATACGACTTGTTGAGATGAATCAACAAAAATTAGCAGTTATTTTGATCCTGAATTTTTTAATCTGCTAAAAAAAAATGGTACCCCAGGGAAATGCCAACAGGTAGCATCTCATTTTTAAATTCCACACCAAATATCTTCAGTTTGTTTATATAATCACTTACTTCATTGTCCCTTAAGGGGAAAAGTATGTCCATGCTGAAATATCCTGTTTCACCGGTAATTGATTTAAAATCAAAACCGAAACCCACGGTAGGGCCATAGAACATTTTATTATAATCGGAAGCGTTTGTAACCTGTACCACTGCATAATAACCATACATTGCAAGAAGGTAAGGTGTAACACTCCAGAAGTCATCTTTTCCTGTTAATCTGAGTTTGATACCCGCATTGTACCCGGCGCCTATCAGGGCATACCCGAAGCCTCCAAACAATCCCAGGTGCCTTTCAGGATAAACGGTCAGGTTGGCGCCAAAACCTCCATAATCATATCCAAGCCCAAACCCAAACCCGGAATTTCCATGACTGTTAGCTGAAGAACCCTCCTGAATTAGGATGGAATCGCCTTTCTGATTAAATAAATAGTATGAATTTTGTTTCTTTTTTTCATTTTTTGTATCCTTATTATCAGACTGTTGTGCAAATATCGACGCGACAGAAAGAAATAGGAAACATGCCATGAAGTATATGATTTTCATAGTACTCTATTTAACATGATTAAATCAATAAAAATCAAACCTATATCTTTTAAAGCTCAATTTCATTATCTTAACATCATGATAATAATATCAACCGATGGATGAAAAATTACATGTCAAATATACAATAAATATTTCAAAAAATACTACAACGGCAAACCAACAAAGCGGTATTTGAAGTTATTGAACCAGACTGAATCTAATGCAATTATGTTATTTTCTTATCTTGATAGTTTTTAATTTTTCATTTCTTCTTTTTTCTTTTTGCTTACTGGCCGGCGGTTCATAATTATAAACCCCAGTTTTGAAATAGTTAATCATCCATTCATACCTTTCTTTTATTTCATCATAAGTTAAGTCTTCCTGTTGCTCATGTAAGAGGTTTTTTTGTTTACTACTTTGTTTGAGTTATTCAAGTTTATATTTTATCAAATCCTTTCTATGATGCAATCCATACAAAAAACTTAATCTGAAACCTCTTTTTGTGTTTTCTAAAAAAAAATCTTCTCCTCCGTTTGAAAAATGGAAACTACGTGAATCATTAATGTATTCATCACCGATTTTATATTTTATACTATTTTCTTTAATAATTTCCCAGTTATTTAGATAATCTTCCCACAAATCCGCCTTATCAAGCATATTCAAATACACTGTGCAAATCATTCTTATTTGATTATTTTGTTCTTTTTCGCTAAAATTAAACCGATACTCTTCAAATTTATTTTGAAGTATCAATGCAATTTCAATCCCTTGTCTATAAGACTTTGTATAATTTATTATTTGCCATAATTGATTCCAAAGGTAATATGTTTTATTAGAAAATAACTGGCTATACTGCTCATAATTAAACAATTATATTAGATAATCTGTTCTTTTTTGAATAGTTGAAATATTTTCTGGCCTTAAATTTAATATCATAAATTTATAATATTAAAGATGAATAACATATTAACACTTTAAATAACCAAATAGGTACACTTAGCTATTGCTGTTTAGATTGTTTCTAAAAAAACTTCAGGATCAATTAACAAGTATTTTGGGAGGTCACTTGTATAGCTATTTTCAATTCCCGTTTTTATTTGGACGTAATGATTTAAAGAAATTGAGCCGCAATAATGTAGTAATCCGATTTTATTTTTTGAAATTAAGATTTGCTTTGAAATTAGAAGATAATCATTGCAGTTTACAAATGTTTCTTCAGTAAGACAATTTATTTCATCAGGTTTAATAAAAATCAAACCTGAAAGATCAAGTCGATGCCTATCAAAATGTTTTTCTTTCTTTTCCTTTTGTGAGGTACATTTAAGTAAAAATATTTCATCATTATTAATTGCAATAACTATAAAATAATGAGGTTGTAAGCGGTAACTACAAATGCAGAAATTCGGTAAATAAGAATGCAAGGTTTTCTGCATCGTTAATTTCCGATTTGCAAAGAAACAAAATTTAAAGAACGTTATTTTCAAAAATCGTTTTTCTGTTTTCCAGCCGGTGC
>JAPLDU010000016.1:0-13722 GCA_026391255.1 Bacteroidia bacterium
ATTCCGGAGGCCAAAAAGAAAATAATGTTGTTATTTGCCGGTCAAATAAACGAGCCAACATATACAACAGGGAGATTCGCCGAAGAATACTCTTTCTCGAAGAAGAGATTTCGACCGGCGATTACCTGATGGTGGTGAAGAACAATTACTTCTGGATGTTGCAGGATGAAAATGCTGAATCCGGAATTGAATTTATTGCAAATGGTGATATCGTACAACTTGTTAAAATCAGGAAATATACCGAACGGTATGGCTTCAGGTTTGCCGAGGTGACCATCCGGCTGATTGACTACGGAAATCTGGAGATTGACACGGTCATCATGCTCGACACTCTCAATTCAGAGACTCCTTCGTTGCCTGCAGAAGAAAACAAAAGATTATTCAGTAAGTTGCAGGAAGAATATCAGTCGGAAACCAGGAAACGCAAGCGTCTCGAGCTTATCTTCGGTGACATTTATTTCAATGCACTGCAGGTAAAGTACGCCTATGCCATCACCTGCCACAAAGCCCAGGGAGGCCAATGGAATGCCGTGCTGGTTGACCAGGGCTACCTGTCAGGTAATTCCCTCAGTCTTGAATATTTGCGCTGGTTATACACTGCAATTACACGTCCGGTTGAAAAGCTGTACCTGATTAATTTCAGGGAAGACTTTTTTTAAACAGCCGAACAATCTAACAATCGAACAATTGAACAATCTAACAATTGAACAATTTAACAATTTAACAATTGAACAATCGAACAATTGAACAATTTAACAATCGAACAATCGAACAATTGAACAATTGAACAATCGAACAATTGAACAATTGAATAATTGAATTATGAGTAAAGAATTATGAAAGAGGTGAAAAATAATTTTGATTTGGAACAACGACTTGTTGATTTTGCTATTCTCATTGTTAAGATAGCGGAAAGCTTAAATGGTACTGATGCAGCTAAGCTTATTTGTGGACAAATTATTAGATCTGGATTTTCTTCAGCGCTCCATTATGGTGAAGTCAAAGATGCTGAATCAGGAAATGATTTCATACATAAAGTAAAAGTGATTCTGAAAGAATTGAGAGAGACTTTAATAGCTTTAAAAATAATTCAACAAGTTCCATTAACAAAAAATCCTGAACTTGCTATTATGGGATTAACCGAGTGTAACGAGTTGATTTCAATCTTTGTAAAAAGTATTAATACTGCTAAGAAAAATATTCAGTTAAAGAAATAATGTCTGTATGTTCATATGTTCGAATATTAGGCTGTTCGGCTGTTCGTTTATTCGAATGTTCGAATGTTCGAATGTTCGTATGTTCATTTTTTTTTGCAACCAAATTTCCTTTTTTTGTCTATCTTTTGAAAAGCTCTTAAAAATTTACGGATGCTATCATCTAATGAGTTAAAAAAAATAATACTTTTGCGAAAAAATTTATAAATCAGTAAACAAGCTCAAATATGAAACAGAATTTTTTATATCGCCTGGTTATTCTGCTGGTCATTATGGTATCAATGACATCGAGGGTTTTTTCTACCTGCCCGCCTGATTCTACCATATGGTATGTCACAGTTACAGCTTCATCCCATACAATTTTTGTTTCGGGTACCTGCCCGATCACAGTTGACGGTGGACCGCTGGTAAACGGTGATATACTTGGTGTGTTCTTCACATATAACACAGGAGTTCAACATTGTGGTGGCTCTATTATATGGAACGGAGGTTCCAATGCTTTGGCTGCCTGGCCAGATGACACACAGACCTCAATCAAAGACGGCTTTTCCACCGGTGAAACCTTTCAATGGAAAGTTTTCAGGCCTTCTAATTGCCTGACGTATAATATGTGTTCACCCAGTTCAGTTACTTATTCCGCCACGCAGCCCAACCAGGGCCAGTTTGCATCCAACGGGTTAAGCCAGCTTACCTCATTAAGCCTTGTCAGCCAGTCAAATCTTGGGCTTACAGGATGGGTTTCGCCAGCATCAGGATGTAATCTTGGCTATACTGAACAGATCAAAGTTACCGTACATAATGGCGGTCCCGGCCCTGCTTCCGGTTTTACCATGGCATACTCGATCAACGGGGGAACGGTTGTTTCCGAGTTATACACCGGTACTGCCATTGCAAATGGTTCTTCTATTACTTATATTTTTACACAAACTGCAAACCTGAATGCAGTAATGGCCTACAATTTTTCTGTATCGGTTACCGATGCCTGCTCTGACACTGCAACATCCAATAATTCTCTTACCCATACTGTTAATAAAACAGCCCCACCTAATGTGACTCTCAGCGGGGTGGATACAAGTTATTGCTTTGACCCCTCAGCCACTTATGATCCAATAATATTAACTGGTACGCCTGCCGGTGGTAGTTATGCAGGGGATGGTGTCATAGCTAACGATTTCTTTATGGGAGGGTCAGGCGCCATGTTAGGTTGTCACACTATATCATATTCTTATAGTGAAGCATCTACAGGCTGTACGGGTATTGATTCTATCGTTGTATGCCTGAGACCCTATCCTGTTGTAACCTTTACGGGTCTTTCAAGCCCACATTACTGCATTTACGATAATGTGCCTCTTACAGGAAGCCCGGCTGGCGGTACTTTCTTCGGCTCGACCTATATCACTGCACAGAATGTTTTTAACCCGCTTACACCAGGCACTTTCAACATAGGTTATACCTACACCAATCAATATGGCTGCAGCGATACCAGCGCTCTTTCCAATACCCTGGTCAATTCTTTGCCTGTTGTAGATATCGTAAATCCTCATCATGCATATTGCATGAGTGATTCATCCGTTTCACTGAACGGAACACCCGCAGGTGGTATATTCTCTATCAGCGGCGGAGGAACAGGCGCCATCGGCGGTACAACATTCCATCCATATCTTGCAGGTGCAGGAATTTATACCATTCTGTATACCTATACCAATCCATCCACTACCTGTACCAATACACATAGTATAAATGTGAAAGTATTTAGTCTGCCTGCAGTTAATTTTTCGGGACTTGCTACATCATATTGCCAGAGTACCACTCCTGTTATTCTTTCAGGAACGCCGGCAGGAGGCGCCTGGATAGGAACCGTGCAGGATAGTATTTTCGAGCCCATTTCGGTCGGTGTAATGAATGTTATCTATGATTATACCCAGCAGGATATTTATTTCCAGGATACAATCGGTTGCCTCAATTCAAAGACAATGTCAACTGTGGTGTATGCTTTACCGGTTGTTGATCTTGGAGCCGGTCTCTCACTATATATCGATGGTTCTTTCCAGACGGCCAATCCTGATACTGTACACCTGAATGCCGGGAACGGATTTACAAGCTATCACTGGAATAATGGCTCATCGGCCCATTCTATAATAACAACCGGGTATGGCTGGTATTCCATAACGGTCACCAATAGCAATATGTGTGCCGGTCATGATTCCCTGTTTATCGGCGCTACTGACCTGAAAATGATGGGACTATTATCACCGTTACCAAATTGCCAGCATACCGGGAATGAGCCACTGATAGCTTATGCAATCAATGTGGGGACAAAGACATTGTTTGCAAATGCGAATCTGCAGGTTAGCTTTGAAGTAAGTTTGAACAATAGCCCAGTTGTAGTTGAACAGGACTCTATAATAACTAATTTAGCACCGGGGGATACATTGAAACACATATTTTATTCTAAACCATCAAATTACCATAATATTCACAATGATGGTTTATATACTTTCAGGGTTGCAAGTACTTACTCAGGCAACCTCACCAACCTGCCAGATATAAATCCGTACAATGATACTGCTTATGTGCTGGTTAAGACCGGCCCAATGCCACATGTTGCAGGATATAATGTCAATACTCAAAATCCGGATACCGGTATAGTTTTCGATGCAGGCAGTTTCAACATTTATTTATGGAGTACTGCTGAAACGACTGAGACTATTACTGTCACTGTAGCCGGTACATATACTGTAACCGTTACCGATGAGTTTGGATGTGTGACCAGCGGTATTTTTACCCTTAATGGAATTAATGATATCAATTATTCAAATGGCGATGTAACTATATATCCCAACCCGACCGATGGTATTTTCGATTTATTTATCCATACCGGGAAATTGTCAGATATTGAGGTGTGCATTTACAATTCCGAAGGAAAAAAAGTTTACTTTGAAGATGGAAAAGATGTGATAAAGCTTGAAAGAAAGCTGGATATTTCTGCGCTGCCGGCCGGTGTCTATTACCTCAGAGTTGATGGTATGCCCGGGAACCTGGTACGAAAATTTGTAAAAAGATAATACAAAGCAATAGTATAAAAGCGGGCTCAGGTCCGCTTTTTTTTATTTAGTATTTTGAATTTGTAAAAGTTCAATTTAATCATTCAATTTTTACCCGCCCCTAACCCCTCCCTGCGAGCAAGGAGGGGAACTGATCCCTGCAAATTTTAGGCATCTAACATAGCGGACAATCCCCTCCCTGCCAGCAGGGAGGGGACGAATGGGAGGGTACATAAATTAAAATTATACATTAATAATCAAACACTTAATCATATTCAAAACAGCTTCTTAGTATTTGTCTTTAAAGTCATTCTTTATTGATTTAAGAACAAGGATTATTCACAAATATATTATATTTCTTAAGGTGTTCGTGAGACCGCTTCGCTAAGTTACTCACAACAATATTAATTTTAAAGGTGTTCGTGAGATCGCTTCGCTAAGTTAACGATTATTGATTTATAAAGTTAGTCTAATCATCTGATTTAATGATAACATCAATAATCTAAAATCGTTAATCGATATTCGTCAATCAAAATATTAAATATTATGGACAGACCTAATTAAATTGCTTATGTCCTGATCATTGTTATTTTGTTAATAAATTAGATAAGAAAGACCATTTACCTAATGCCGGTTTTAGTACCTTTGAAGCTGACATAAACAGAACATGGCCCAGAAAAAATTTATTCCACAGGTAAAGACGGTTGATAATATCATTTCGGAGTACGGAAAACTGCCTCCGCAGGCAGTAGAACTCGAGGAGGTCGTGCTTGGCGCTCTCATGCTTGAAAGAAATGCTTTTGATAACGTAGTTGAAATTCTGAAGACCGATAGCTTTTACAAAGATGCTCATAAGTTAGTTTACCAGGCAATTGTCAACCTGTCAACCAAAAATATGCCCATAGATATTCTTACTGTCACCGAAGAACTGAAGCAAATGTCTAAGCTCGAGGAAGCAGGAGGCGCCTATTTTGTTACCTACCTGACCAGCAGGGTTTCTTCAGCAGCAAATATTACCTATCATGCGCGAATCATTGCCCAGAAATACATCCAGCGCGAACTCATCGGCATATCCTCTGAAATTCAGACCCGTTCCTTTGATGAGACCGAAGACGTGAGCAACCTTCTTGAATTTGCCGAGACCGCCCTTTTTAAAATCTCGGAAGGAAATATTAAAAAGGAAACCCAGCACGTCGGGCCTCTCATGATCGCTGCCTTAAAACAATTGGAGGAGCTGAGCACTAAAAAAGGAGCCTTCAGCGGGGTACCTTCCGGATTTACACGCATTGACCACATGACATCAGGCTGGCAAAAGTCCGATCTCATTGTCATTGCAGGCCGGCCATCAATGGGAAAAACAGCCTTTGTTCTTTCGATGGCCAGGAACATGGGTGTTGATTTTAAACGGACCGTGGCAATTTTCTCTCTCGAAATGTCATCCATTCAATTGATCAACCGTTTAATAATTGCTGAAACGGAAGTCTCCTCAGAGAAAATAAGGAACGGCAGGCTCAGCAAGCATGAAATATCTTATATCGAGGATAAAATCAGGGACCTTTCACAGGCACAGATCTATATTGATGATACGCCAGCCATCTCGGTGGTGGAATTACGTACCAAGTGCAGGCGTCTGAAAAAACAGAATGAGAATCTTGAACTCATCATCATTGATTACATGCAGTTGATGTCAACCGGTACAGATATGAAAGGTAACCGTGAGCAGGAGGTGAGCGTGATTTCCCGTTCTCTGAAGGCGCTGGCAAAAGAACTGGATGTTCCGATCATTGCATTGTCTCAGTTGAACAGGGCTCTTGAAAGAAGAGATCAGCGCCGCCCTCAGTTATCTGATCTCCGCGAATCGGGAGCTATTGAACAGGATGCTGACCTTGTCATCCTGATCCACCGCCCGGAAAAATACGGGCAGGAAGAAGATCAGAATGGCAATTCAATGAAAGGGATCGCCGAGATCATTATTGCCAAACACAGGAATGGAGCAACCGGGGAAATCAGGCTTAAGTTCAGGGAAGAATTTGCCAAGTTCACCGATCTTGAATATAGCGAATTAAAGGAAGATACCGATGAAATGTTTTCCGAGAGTGTTACTTTTTCATCAAAAATGAACAGTAATAGTGAGGACAATAATTATCCGGCCGAACGAAAAAGCAGATCAGAGAATTTAAAATCGGAACCACCCTTCTGATCAGGGAATACTAAGTACCTGACATTATGAAAAATCAGTGTTAATCCTAGTCTTAGACCTAATCTTATTCATTTTAAGACAAGGACTATGAAATATTTAAACTGCTTATCTCCTATGAGCAGTAAAATATTTCAGTAAATATTATCTTTAATAAATTTGAGAATATAGACTTTTATTCTTTTCAAATTTTACCACATAGTATCATAGAAACATAGGTTTCACATAGACTTGACCATTATTTGCAGTGATAATTCCGGATAAAAACTATGTGTCTTACTATGTATCTACTGTACCTATGTGGTAAAAAAGATATAAATATTACAAATTATCATCTACCTTTTTAATGAGGATAAGCAGTATATTAAAATAATCATCACTATTTTTTATCCCACACTTTCAGCAATTCCACATCGTATATAATAATAGATCGGGGTGGAATTTTCTTCCGGTCACCCAGCAATCCATGAGCCAGGTGAGGTGGAAGAATAAACCGGGCTTTGTCGCCTTCTTTCATCATCAGAATGCCTTCGTCAAGGCCCGATTCTACTTCGCTGTGGCCAATTATAAAACTCTCTGCGCCCAGAGAATCAGTACTGTAACACACCTTTCCATCAAGCAGGCTCACAGTATAATTCACTTTTGCATATTTGCCTTCTTCCGCCCTGCTGCCAATCCCATTCCTGTATATCATATACCATAGCCCGGTACTGGATTGTTTCATATCCCAGCTTCGCTGCCTGATGTAATTCTCAATTTCACGGGAATCTTTTTGTACCAAGTATTTATTGACTTTCAGCAGCGGCACTTTGTAAGCTTCCATCTCCCGGTCGCTTTTTGGTTCCGGTTGACGCGTACAATCGTTGAATAATATGCCAGGAATAAAGAATATGATTAAGCCTGTAAAGATAGTATGTTGTATAGTTTTCATTTCCTGATGATTTTAATTTCACCTTTTTCTCCCAGTTTAATGATGGATGATGGTCGTGCAGTTGCTTTGTCATCCTGACGCCAGCTCACAATATAACCGACAGATTTAATTATATCAGGATTAATATCTGTAAAATCCGCAGGAAAGGGCATTCCGCTTAGGTTTGCTGAAGTTGAGACTATTGGTTTTTTAAATCTTGAAATCAGTTTAATGCAGAATTCATCCGAAGTGACACGTATACCAATGCTGCCATCGGAACCCGTCAGATTGGGCGCCAGGTTTTTAGCTCCGTTGTATATTATGGTGAGGGGTGTGTCGCTGACATCCATCAGATCCCAGGCAATTTCCGGCACATTTTTCACGTATTGTTCAATCCGTAAGGGAGCATCTACCAGGATCAGCATACTGTGGTTTCCTTCTCTTTTTTTGATAGTAAATATCTTTTCGACAGCATCCGGATTGGTGGCGTCACAGCCAATTCCCCACACAGTATCGGTCGGATAGAGTATGGTGCCCCCGGATCTGAGTACTTCAATTGCTTTCCTGATGTCTTCTTCCATTTTCAGCAGGGGATTAATCACACAACTACATTATATTCTCTCAGAACATCATTCAATGAAGTTTTGAGGTCGGTGGATGGCTTTCTCTTACCAATGATCAGGGCACATGGAACCTGGTATTCACCGGCAGGGAATGATTTGGAACAGGTTCCCGGGATAACTACCGACCGTTCGGGGATGAATCCTTTGTATTCAACCGGTTCTTTGCCTGAAACATCGATGATCTTTGCCGAACGGGTGAGAACAACCCCGGCACCCAGCACTGATTCCCTGCAAACCCTTGCACCTTCTACCACTATACAACGTGAACCAATAAAACAATTATCCTCAATAATAACAGGTGTGGCCATCACGGGTTCCAGGACTCCTCCGATACCCGTGCCACCGCTGATGTGCACGTGTTTTCCTATCTGCGCGCATGATCCTATTGTTGCCCATGTGTCAACCATGGTTCCCGAATCCACATAAGCCCCGATGTTCACAAATGAGGGCATTAATATTACACCCGGCGCCAGGTATGAACCATAACGGGCTGCGGCCGGCGGCACTATCCTGACTTCTAATTTATCGAAATCCTTTTTTAACGGGATCTTGTCATAAAACTGCAAAATGCCGGCTTCTGTTATTTCCATTCTGTTGAGTGGAAAAAATAATATCACCGCTTTTTTCACCCATTCATTTAATACCCAGTTGTCTCCAACATGTTCCATCACCCTGATTTTTCCTATATCCAGCAGTTCCACTGCCTCAAAGATTGCATTTCTGGTTTCATGTTTTTCCAGCAATTGACGGTTGTCCCAGGCTGCATTGATTATTTCAGGAATATTCATGTTTGTCTGATAAGTTATTAATACAAATGTACCTGATTTAGAGTTTATAAAGTCAAAAATAAAAAAGTTTATAAAGTATTAAAATACAGATAATTAATTTCTAATAATTCATTTTGGTCATGTCAATTGTAAATGATTAATCGTTCTTTCCCCGAACTATTATGTAACTTGATTTTTTTATGATGCAATTCCTTTGTGAACCTTTGTGACATCCTTAGTGTCCTTTGTGGTAAAACTGAACGTTTCTTTACCACAAAGGAACACAAAGGTAAACACAAAGTCGCACAAAGAAAATATTCCTTTTGTTTACAATATTTCCCGATTACAACTGCAATTCAAGTTATTCTTATGGGGGCTATTTGCCGACATACTGAGGGACTATTATGTAAGTAATTTTAATATCTTGAATTATAACCATTTACCACAGAGACACAGAGAACACTGAGTTCCACGGAGTTTAGCTTCGGTAATTTCTTGAATTTCTCTGTGTTTCTCAGTGTTCTCCGTATCTCCGTGGTTTTTTGATGCTCAAATATTGATATAAATTTCAAAATTATGATATGGTCATTATTATTGGGGCAATATTTCAATACTATAGAACGAACTTATAACTTTTAAATTTATTAAACTGCATATCTCCTACAAGCAAGTAAAATATTTCAGTAAATATTATCGCAAAGAAATTTGAGAATAATAACTTTTATTCTTCTCATATTTCACCACATAGTATCATAGAAACATAGGCTTCACATAGACTTGACCTTAATTTGCAATGATGATTCCGGACAAACACTATGTGTCTTACTATGTATCTACTGTGACTATGTAGTAATAAAAGATACAAATATTATAAATTATCATCAACCTTTTTAATGGGGATAAGCAGTTTTATAAAATTTTAGAACTCTGAAATTTAACAGGAATGGAAACGTATGAACCGGAAATTCACTGCTGCAGTCGCAGAAACTCATTCCAGAGCTTATCATCAGGCGGTCGAGCCACAATACTGATATTTTCTTTTTTTACCGGGTGTATCAGTGTCATTTCCCTCGAATGCAGATGAATTCCTCCATCAGGGTTGGAACGGTCAGAACCGTATTTCAGGTCGCCTTTTACGGGGCAACCTATCGCCGACAACTGTGCTCTGATCTGGTGATGCCTGCCAGTAACCAGCTCAATCTCCAAAAAATAATAGTTCTCTGAACGACCGGTCAGTCTGTAAATCAACACTGATTTTTTGGAATCATTCACCTGTTCGTCATAAGCAAAGGATTTATTTATCTGTGGATTCCTGGTCAGGTAATGAACCAGCGTATCCTCTTCCCTGGGTGGTTTATTTTTTACTATTGCCCAGTACGTTTTCTGTACTTCTGCTTTTTTCAGCATTTCATTCAGTCGGATCAGGGCTTTACCTGTGCGCGCAAACAATACTATACCGCTTACAGGACGGTCAATACGATGAATGGTACCGAGGAAAACATCTCCCGGTTTATGGTATTTTTCTTTGATGTAATGTTTGACTTTCTCTTCCAGGGATTCATCTCCGGTCCGGTCACTCACAACGATATCAGAAACCTTTTTATTAATGGCAATCAGATGATTATCTTCGAATAGGACATCAAGCATCAGAGTTTATAAAGTTAAAAGTTCATAAAGTTTGTAAAGTTCATAAAGTTCATAAAGTTCATAAAGTTTTAAAATACAAATAATTATAAATGTTACTTGTTAAGTATTGACATATTACTGGCAGCTAATTCAATGTCTAATCAATATGAATAGTTACTTTCTGATAAAACAAATTATAAATAATTGATTATTTGTTATTAATATTTTACTTTTAACTTTATAAACTTTACAAACTGCCTGATAACAGGCAGAATCATGTCTTTAGTTTCTTTTTCTTGGCTGCAGGGAAAAGCACATTGTTCAGGATCAGACGGTAACCGGGTGAATTGGGATGAAGGTTCAGGTCTGTTGGCGGATTGCCAACCAGATGCTGGTAATCTTCAGGGTCGTGGCCACCCAGGAATGTCCATGTTCCTTGTCCGAATTCACCATGTATATACTTGGCTTCATGTGCTGCCTTGTTTTCGCCCATGATCAGCACCGTTGATTTGATGAGGTTTTCGTTAAAAGCCGTCGTTTGTCCCATAAAACCCTTGATCATCATGGTATGATCCTGGCACAGCATGGTCGGTACCCAGTCCCACTTTGCCGAAAATTCAAAAAGAGTGAAATAATCTTCGCTCTTGTTGACTTTCCTGGTATGAGTTACGTCGATATCTGATATTTCATAGATCATTGGGTTCTTTACAAGCTTGAAATCTTTGAAGGCAAAGGTTTTACTGTAATCCAGTTTATCCTGGGCATCAGGGTCGGCTGGATCACCGTCAAACATACTTTCGCAAATATCTGTTCCTTCTGCTGACAAGGCAACATCATACGTATCAGTGGCAGAACACATGGCAAACATAAACCCACCATTGAAAACCCATTCTTTGATCACTTTTACCACTGCAAGTTTCATTTGTGATACTTTTTTGAATCCAAGGCTGGCAGCCATGGTTTCGTTATATTTCACATCTTCCTGGTACCAGGCCATATTATGATAAGCAGCGTAAAACCGGCCATACTGACCGGTGAAATCTTCGTGGTGAAGGTGAAGCCAGTCATAACCCGAAAGTCCTTTGGTAAGAATCTCATCATCATAAACAATATCATAAGGTATTTCGGCATAAGTAAGTACAAGTGTCACGGCATCATCCCACGGACGCAGGTTCTTGGGCGAATAGACTGCGATTTTCGGAGCTTTTTCAAGTTTAACGGCATCCATATTCACATCAGGCTGAGCAATATCAGACAGGATAGAGGATGCCTGCACATCAGCCAGTACTTCGAAACTCACACCCCTCACGGTACACTCTGATTCCACTTCTTTGTGAAAGGGCAGAAGAAAACTTCCGCCGCGATAATTCAGCAGCCATTGAATCTCAACACCGTTTTGCAGCGACCAGTAAGCGATCCCATAAGCTTTCAGATGATTTTTCTGGGAATCGTCCATCGGGAGCAATAAAAATGCAGCATGCGCCAGTCTTGACGCCATGACCAGCAGTATTATAATAAATATAAGACTTGGTTTTCTCATCAATAAAGATATTATCAGAAACAAATAACGTGAACGGGAGGTTTAATGTTGTAATTAGTGTCTGTCTTTAAAGTCAATGATACTGATTTAAGAGCAAGGATTACTCACAATTATTTTTTATTATTTTAGGTGTTCGTGAAATCGTTTCGCTAAGTTGACGATTTTAGATTTCAGATTATCAGTTACATTTAAAATCAAAAATCGTTAATCGATATTCTTAAATCAAATGTACTGATATAATAGACAAGAATAATTAATAATGCTTGTTATCTTATCACTTGGCTTTTCTGGTGTCCTGTATTTGTGACAGATTGGATTTGTTGTGAGGAAAAATCCCTTCATTCACTGATTTTACATCTTCAATCGTGTAAAAAGCATTAGGGTTATAATCATTGATAATGGAAACAAAATGAGACAAATTCTTTCTTTTTACTGTTGAAAATATGATCTTGACATTGCCCTGGCTTCCGGTGGCATCGACAACTGTAATCCCGTAATTGTTACTGCGCAGGTAATGAATAAGCTCCTGTGCGTCATTTCTGGTGATTATACGGATAATTGCATTCCCGATTGATATTTTTTCTTCAAGCAGGATGCCGATGTAATTACCTGTAGCAAAGCCGCTGCCGTAGGCAACGAAACAGATCACATTGTCGAGGTGTTTCATTATCTGGCTGACTGCCAGCAACCATATGATAGATTCAAAAAAACCGATGAACGGAGCTATGTATTTTAATCCTTTGGAAACGAAGATCAGCCTTAGTGTTCCGATGCTCTGATCAGTGATACGGGCGGCAAATATCATTATGGGTAGGATTACCCAGGTGAAAACAGGTGAATTATTGTTCAGAAAATGAAAAATATCCATATGATTCAATTTTTCTGCAAAGCTAAAAATGCTGTTTTAATTGTGTATGAAATAAGTGAAATTCTGGTTCAAGTGATTACAAAGGTTGATGATATAAAGAATCGTTTCATATTGAAAATAAGTTATTTATACCACATAGCCACATAGAAAAACATAGTTTATTAAATAACAATAATGTACAATGTGTGATTATGTGACTATTGTGGTAATTATCCTAAACAAAACAAACTCTAAATTATTCATCTATTTTTGCAGCAAATGATTTGTTATGCTGTTTTTCCCTAATGCCAAGATTAACCTGGGATTGAATGTTGTTGGGCGTCGCAGTGACGGTTTTCACGATATTGAAACCATTATATATCCTGTCGGATTGTACGATATTCTTGAATTCGTAGAGTCCGGAAATTCCACTTGTATAAATTGTACGGGTAAAAATTCTGGTATTACTTATGAAAATAACCTGGTTCTGAAAGCTTACCGGCTTCTGAGAGAAAAATATGAATTACCTGAGCTCGATATTCATCTTCATAAACTGATCCCAAGCGGGGCAGGACTTGGTGGTGGATCCTCGGATGCCGCATTCATGCTCCGGTACGTGAATGTCACATTCTCGCTGGGATTATCACCGGACGAACTGAAAGAATATGCATCCCATATTGGCAGTGATTGTCCGTTTTTTATAGGAAATATACCGGCTTTTGCTACAGGCAGGGGAGGGCATTTGACAAAATGCAATATTTCACTGGATGAAAAATATTTATTGCTTGTGAAACCTGATATAAACATCAGTACTCATGAGGCATACGGCATGGTTCAGCCTGCTGTGCCCGCTGTTTCACTCAGTATTCTTGAAACTGTTCCTATACAGGAATGGAAAAATTTTGTATTCAATGATTTTGAGTCAGTAATATTTCCTCTTTACCCTTTAATTCA
>JAPLDU010000016.1:13795-23305 GCA_026391255.1 Bacteroidia bacterium
TAAAGACCGTTTATACGGGATGGGCGCTGAATTTGCCCTGATGACAGGAAGTGGATCTACGGTTTATGGAATTTTTCCTGATGCAGTGGACCCGGATCCATCATTCAGGGATTGCTTTGTGTGGAAGGGCTGGCTTTGAGAGGCATTAGGCAATAGGCACTAGGCAATAGGCACTAGTTAACAGTAAGTTGACAATTAAATAGTCCGAATGTTCAATAGTGGGCTTTATGAAATTTATTAATTATTAGAAACTGTTTTGAATTTTATTAAGAGTTTGATTATTACGTATAATTTAATTTATTTACCCTCCCCTTTTTCCCCTCCCTGCTGGCAGGGCGGGGATTGTCCGCTATGTAATATGTTATAATTTAGCAGAAATCTATTCCCCTCCTTGCTCGCAGGGAGGGGTCAGGGGCGGGTAAAAATTGAATGTTTCAATAACTTGAACTTTTTTAAAATTCAAAACAGTTTCTTAATCCAGAAAAAACTTTTCGAAAAAGTATACAAACTTAAAGCATGCTCCTAGTGCCTATTGCCTAATGCCTATTGCCTAATGCCTAGTGCCTTATTTCACTCAAATTCAAATAATATTTCATTCTTGGAAACATTCTGACCTTCTTTTACATTCACAGATTTTATTTTCCCGGTGATTGGTGCGATAAGCCTGTTTTTCATTTTCATGGCTTCAAGTATGCACAATCTGGTTCCTTCTTTCACGGTCTGGCCTTCTTTTACATTAATTTTGAATATGGTACCTGGCAGAAATGCAGTTATTTTTTTCTTGTCAGGAATTTCCCACTTTGGCCTGTCAATGTATTTTTTTGAAAAAATTGTTTTGTATTTTGTTGAATCAATATTCAGGTACTCGTACTTTTTCTGATCCATGATATTATATTAATTTTAGAATTACGAATTACGATTTACGAATATAATCAAATGATATTTAGCAGATTAAACAATATTAATGTAATAAAAAAATTTCAGTTTAATATAATATTTAATTTTTTGAATTCTGCTCTGATTTCTGATGTAACCTGAATTAATCTCAGTCTGTAAAATTTACCACGGAGAAACAGAGAACACTGAGTGACACTGATATTTGCTTTAGGAAATTTACCAACTTCTCTGTGTCTCCGTAATTTTTATGTTAACATAAAATTTTATTTACAAATTAATCATTAAATTATGTGATATATATCTGATAATGAGGAGATATCAATTTTCTGGTAATAATAACTACTCAGGTTGTCTGGACTACAGGCAGATAAGATTTAAAATGGTGGAATACCGTGTTTCTTGTACGGGCGCTCGACCTTTTTGGTGAGTGAGACATCGAGGGCATGCAGGATGAAGTTACGTGTTTCCTGGGGTTCAATCACTGAGTCAACATAGCCTTTGGCAGCGGCTACGTATGGGTTGGCGAACTTTTCCTTATATTCTTTGATTTTCAGTTTCCGCATTTCATCCGGGTTTTCAGCGCTGGTGATCTCTTTTCTGAAAATGATATTAGCGGCGCCCTCAGGACCCATAACGGCAATTTCGGCGGAAGGCCATGCGAAAACGAAGTCGGCGCGCAAATGCCTTGAGTTCATTGCGATATAACCACCGCCATAAGCTTTCCGCAGGATCACGGTGATCTTAGGTACAGTTGCCTCGCTGTATGCATATAAAAGTTTTGCACCATGACGGATAACACCGGCATGTTCCTGGTCAATACCGGGCAGGTATCCGGGAATATCTACCAGAGTAACGATGGGTATGTCGAAGGCATCACAATACCTGACAAATCTTGCTGCTTTGCAGGAAGAATCCACGTCGAGTACACCCGCCATAACCATAGGCTGGTTGGCAACAAACCCGATAGTTTCACCGTTCAATCTGCCGAAACCTATGACAATATTGGCAGCCCATAATTCCTGTATCTCGAAAAAATCCGAATTATCTGTAAGTGACATGATTACGTGCCTGATATCTTGGATCATCCGGGATAATCCCGTCAACTTTATATTCCTTATTGGGCTTCTTGGCCGGGAATGGCCTGGCTTTCTTTGAGTTGTTCCAGGGTATGTAAGTAATCAGTTTTTTGATTTGTTCAAAGCAATCAGACTCACTCTCAGCATAGAAATGGGCGTTGCCGGTAATCTCGCTGTGGATACGTGCTCCGCCAAGGTCTTCCATGGAAATTTCTTCCCCAAGAACAGTCTTAATAACCTCTGGTCCCGTGATGAACATTTTGGATATTTTATCGACCACGAAGACGAAATCGGTAAGGGCAGGGGAATAAACAGCGCCACCGGCACATGGACCAAGGATAACCGAAATCTGGGGGATCACGCCTGAAGCAATGGTATTGCGGTAAAAAATCTCACCGTAACCTGCCAGGGAGTTCACGCCCTCCTGTACACGGGCGCCTCCGGAGTCGTTGATTCCGATCAGAGGAACACGCATTTTCATGGCATGATCCATGATCTTGGTGATCTTTCGAGCATGCATCAATCCTAAGGAACCGCCGGCTACGGTAAAATCCTGTGCAAAAATACAAACAGGCGCACCGTAGATTCTCCCTGTGCCGGTAATAACACCATCGCCGTGAAGGGTAACTTTATCCATCTCAAAATCACGCGCTTCGTGCTCAACAAACATGTCGTATTCCTGGAATGATTCCTTATCAAGCAAGTTGATGATCCTTTCCCTGGCCGTAAGTTTTCCCTGGGCTGCCTGCTTCTCAATGGCCTTCTCACCACCACCAAGAATGACTTCCTCCCGCTTCTTCTGTAATTCTTTAATTTTTTGTTTTAACGACATTTCTTTGTTTTATTAATTAATTAATATAATCAATTATAAATCAATTCTTAGTCAATTATTCCTGTTCTTGGTTACTGCAAAAAAACTAACAAAATTAGTGATAATATCCTTATCAGGTTTTTGTTTTTTACAGTTCTCTTTTATTAGTTTGGTAGTCAGCCAGTAATTTTTTCAACCGAAAATGATAGCTGCCTGAATTTTTTTGAATTCTCAGGTCTTTTAATAAACATTGAAAAATCAGTCCCGAATTTTTTATTTTCGCAGCCTTATCATAAATTTTACAGGCAATGAAGCAATTAATCGAATGTGTTCCGAATTTCAGCGAAGGGAATGATATGAGCATTATCAGACAGATCACCGATCAGATTGAAACAGTGGAAAATGTGAAATTACTGGATGTTGATCCGGGTAAGGCTACAAACCGCACGGTAGTGACTTTTGTGGGTACGCCGGATGCTGTGGTTGAAGCTGCTTTTCTTGCCATTAAAAAAGCTTCGGAAATCATTGACATGCGTAAGCATAAAGGTGCACACCCGCGTTTTGGCGCTACCGATGTGTGTCCGTTCGTACCTGTTGCAGGCATCAGCATGGAAGAAACGGTTGTCTATGCCCGTCGCCTGGCCGAAAAGGCTGGCACTGAACTGGGAATACCCATATATTGCTACGAAAATGCGGCATTTACCGCGGAGCGACGTAACCTTGCAAACTGCCGTTCAGGTGAATATGAAGGATTGCCAAAGAAATTAAGCGATCCGCTTTGGAAACCTGATTTCGGGCCGGCGGAGTTCAATGCCACTGCAGGTGCTACCGCCGTTGGTGCAAGGGATTTTTTAGTGGCTTATAATGTGAACCTGAATACCACCTCAACCAGGAGAGCCAATTCTGTGGCATTTGATATACGTGAAAAAGGAAGACCTGTGCGCGAAGGTAACCCGGTCACCGGTAAAATAAAAAAGGATGAAAACGGGAATGAAATATGGACTCCTGGTACATTGAAAGCCTGCAAAGCCATTGGCTGGTATATTAAGGAATATGGAATTGCACAGATATCCATCAACCTGACCAATATCAGTATTACCCCGGTTCATATTGCCTTTGAAGAAACCTGCAAAATGGCACAGGCACGCGGGCTCAGAGTCACAGGCTCGGAGTTGGTGGGACTCATACCTCTCCGTGCAATGCTCGATGCCGGTAAGTATTTCCTGCGTAAACAACAGCGTTCGGTGGGAGTTTCAGAAAATGAACTCATAAAAATTGCTGTAAAATCTTTGGGTCTCGATGACCTTAAACCATTTTATCCCGGTGAAAAGATCATTGAATATGTGTTAAATGATAAAACTTCTGCAAAGCTTGTAGATCTGACCTGTAAAGGCAGCTTCTGAATCACCTGCTCCCGGCGGAGGTTCAGTTTCTGCTTTCATGGGAGCACTGGGGATTTCGCTGGCTACCATGGTGGCAAATCTTTCGTCGCACAAGGCAGGTTGGGATGAGCGCTGGGAAGAGTTCTCCGACTGGGCTGAAAAAGGACAGAAGCTGAAAGACGAATTGCTTTTTCTTATTGACGAGGATACCAATGCATTCAACAAGATCATGGATGCTTTCGGTTTGTCAAAATCAAATGAAGCTGAAATGGCCGCCCGCCATCAGGCTATCCAGGCGGCTACAAAATATGCGATAGAGATTCCTTTCAGGGTAATGCAAAGATCTTATGAATCAATGGAAATAATAAGGGCCATGGCTGAAACCGGTAATCCGAATTCCGTGTCTGATGCAGGAGTCGGAGCGCTGGCGGCCAGATCGGCCGTAATGGGCGCCTACCTGAATGTGAAGATCAATGCCTCAGGCCTTGATGATAAAGATTTTGTCAATAAAATGATCTCTGAAGGCAGGTCAATTGAGGATCAGACTATTCAAGCTGAAAAGGACATTCTGGAGATCGTTAACAGCAAGATCAATGTGATGAAGTGACTAAATTAATTTGAAAATTTGAAAATTTGAAAATTTGAAAATGTGCAAATTAAATAAGTTTCATGGGAATAAGATTAGCGATAACATGTTGGTAAGTTTGCAATCTTAAACACCTAGTGACGAAACGACAGGGCGAACGAAGAGACTAAGAGACGAGGAGACTGAGTGACGAAGCGATGGGGCGAACTAAGCGAACTAAGAAGTTTTTAAGAACTTTATAAACTTTACAAACTTTATAAACTTTACAAACTTTACAAACTTTACTAACTTTACGAACTTTATGAACTTTCAACTCATGGAGCTAGCCTGCTGACTTTCCAGCTATTCTTGGTCCTTGTGAATGCAATTCTTTCGTGCAATCTATGCTTGCCTTCCTGCCAGAATTCGATTAATTCCGGAATTACAATATAACCACCCCAATGGTCAGGGCGCTGTAAAGCTTTGCCCTTGTTTTTCTCTGAAAAGTCATTGTAAAGTTTTTCAAGATATTCCCGCGAACTAATTTCTTCGCTTTGTGCAGAGATGATTGATGATATCCGGCTTTCTTCCGGCCGTGAATAAAAGTACTCATCCGATTGGCCGGCATTGATTTTACGGGCTGTTCCTTCCACCCTGACCTGGCGTCCATGCGCCTGCCAGTAAAAAACGAGGGCAACATTTTCATTCTCACTGATCTGGCGTCCTTTTTTACTGTGATAATTAGAATAAAAAACAAATCCATATTCATCTGCCTGTTTAAGTAGAACAATCCTGGCCGATGGTTGCCCGTCATTGCCGGAAGTGGCAAGGGTCATGGCCGTTGGTTCAGGCAGCCCGGCAGCAATAGCTTCTTCCAACCACAGGCTGAACAGAACCATCGGGTCATTTGCTTTCACATCTTCAGGATTGAAATCAATATTTGTACTGGTAAAATTCATTTGAATAATCAGTTGATCATCATTATGTTAATTTTAGAATTACGAATTACGATTTACGAATATAATCAAATGATATTTAATGGATAAAACAATATTTATGTAATAAATAAATTTCGGTTTAATATAACATATTTCGTGTTATATTGTTTCTGGTGTTCGTCATGGGAGTCATGAACGTCATGAACGTCATGAAATGTGAAGATTTGAAAATGTGATAATGTGGAAATGTGATAATGTGGAAATGTGATAATGTGATAATGTGATTGTTATTCTTTTGTTCGAATATTGAGTTCACTCCGAATAGTCCTTTATTTCTGAAATAAATTTGGCTAAAGCCCTATCTTTCAGTGATTTGACTTGCCCTTACCTTAAGATAGTGGTAATTGATAATCAACTTGTTATAAGACTTTAGTCCAAAATTTCCACTTATCGGAGTGGGCTCAATATTCGGTTGTTCGTCCGCCGGAGGCGGAGTTCGGTTGTTCATATGTTCGCATGTTCATGGCATCCGGAATTAATGTCATGAATAATTGTAAATCCGGAAATTTGTCTGAGTTTTGTACTGCCCGGTCTGACATTATTTAACATGGAAAACGAAAAGAAACGATTTGTATATGCCCTGTATGTGCCGGTGATATTCATTATCCTGTTATGGCTCATCAGGATTGCTGAAACAATTACAGGCGCTGATTTCACCAGGTTTGGAATTTTACCGCTGAGACCGGAAGGATTACCGGGTATAATAACTGCGCCTCTCATTCATGGTTCTTTCAGTCACCTGATGGCCAATACCATTCCTCTGCTGATACTGAGTACCGGTATTATCTACATTTATAAGGATATTGCTTATAAAGTACTGATGTTTATCTACCTGCTTACAGGTATCTGGGTCTGGTTGTTTGCCCGCGGTGCGTATCACATTGGTGCCAGCGGACTTGTTTACGGATGTGCTTCATTCCTGTTTTTCAGCGGGGTGATCCGCAAAGATCCCCGGATGGCAGCGCTGTCGTTCGTTGTGGTTTTTCTTTATGGCAGCATGATCTGGGGAATATTTCCGATCGAACCCCATATTTCATGGGAATCGCACCTGATGGGCGCAGTGGCGGGCGGAGTGATGGCCGTATATTACCGCAAAGAAGGACCAAAGCAAATCAAATATCAATGGGAAGATGATGACGATGACAACGATGACAGCCCCGGAGAACAGGATCAGCAGGGCATTGACAATATTAATTCTACCTGGAAATCTACAGATATCCGCTATGAGGTGACTCAGCCACAAGGTGACGAAATGACTGAGAGATAAAGAGACGGAGAGACTAAGCGACAGGGCGAACTAAGCGACGAAATGACTAAGTGACGAAGTTACAAGGTGACTAAGCGAACTAAGCGAACTAAGCGACTGGGCGAACTAAGCGAACTAAGCGACGAAGAGACTAAGTGACGAAGTGACAAGGTGACTAAGCGAACTAAGCGACTGGGCGAACTAAGCAGGTTTTTTAAACTTTATGAACTTTACAAACTTTACGAACTTTATAAACTTTTGACTGACGGATCGACCTGAATAATTACATAATTTTAATTAGATAGATGAACAGCAACAAGCAATTTGCTGATGTAATACTGCCCCTGGCGCTTCAGAGGTGTTATACCTATGCTGTTCCTGCTGAAATGTCCGGCCTGGTAAGTCCAGGACAACGTGTGCTTGTTCAGTTCGGAAAGAAAAAAATATATACAGCCATTATTTACCGTTTACATAACCAGGCACCTGAAAATTATGAAGCTAAAGAGATCAGCGCACTGATTGACGAAAAGCCTGTGGTGAACAAACACCAGATCGCCCTTTGGGAATGGATGTCTTCCTATTACATGTGCAGATTGGGTGAGGTGATGAAAGCAGCCCTGCCAATCGGCCTCAAGCCTGAGAGTGAGACAAAGGTCATGCTGAATGCTGAATTCAATGAATTCACAGGACTGAATCAACGGGAAGAAATGATCCTCAGTTCGCTTGAAAAGAATAAATCAATCTCAATTCAGGATATCGGGAAACTAATCGGACTGAAACACCCGGAGCCCATAGTAAGCAGGTTACTCAGCAAAAAGGCAGTTGTGATTGATGAAGAACTGAAAGAAAGTTTTAAACCAAAGCTTGAAACTTATGTTGAAACTGACCGGCAACTGGATGAAGAAGCCTTGCACGTAGTGTTTAAAAAGCTTGAAAAAGCTCCCAGGCAACTGGAACTGCTGATGAAATACATCACTCTTTCCGGAATTTTCGGTAGTGATGAAAAAAAAGAAGTGAAGAAGAATGTACTGGTTCCAGGAACGAATGAGAGGCAGGCATTTACGTGTCTGGTAAAAAAAGGAATATTCATAACCTATGAAAAAGAGACCGGCAGGCTGGTACAGGTTGAAAATACAATCAAGGCTGTTAATGAGTTAAACGAATACCAGCAATTTGCATTGGATGAAATAAGGAAAAGCTTTGAGGATAAGAAGGTTGTATTGCTTCATGGTGTCACTTCAAGCGGAAAAACCGAGATTTACATTCACCTCATTGCTGAATACCTGAAATCAGGAAAACAGGTGCTTTACCTGCTTCCTGAAATTGCGCTTACTACTCAGATCATTAACAGGTTAAGACAGGTTTTCGGGAGTACTGTGGGTGTTTATCATTCTAAGTTTCCAGATTCTGAACGTGTTGAAATCTGGTTCAATACCCTGTACCGTGATTCGGTGAATAACTACAAAGTGATACTTGGTGTACGTTCTTCACTGTTCCTGCCATTCAGCGACCTGGGTCTTGTGATTGTGGACGAAGAACATGAAAATTCATACAAGCAATATAATCCTGCGCCCCGCTACAATGCGAGGGATGCAGCCATCATGCTGGCCGGGATGCACGGGGCTGTCACATTGCTTGGTACAGCTACTCCGGCCATCGAGACTTATTATAATGCACTGTCAGGTAAATACGGGCTTATTGATCTTACCCGACGCTACCTCGATATCAAAATGCCGGAGATCATCCTTGCCGATCTTGCTGAAGCCAAAAGAAAAAAACTGCTCAGGTCATTTTTTACCGAAACCTTGCTTGGCCATATTGCAGATTCATTGAAAAAAGGGGAACAGGTAATCCTGTTCCAGAACAGGCGTGGTTTTGCTCCATATCTTGAATGCCCGTCCTGCGGATGGATACCCAGATGCAAAAATTGTGATGTGAGCCTGACCTATCACAAATCGTCCGGGTTGATGCTTTGCCATTACTGTGATTATACCATGGCTGTGCCTTCGTCATGCGCGGCGTGTGCACACCCTGTGGTCGAGTTGCGCGGATTCGGAACGGAAAAAATTGAGGATGAAATTCGCATTTTTTTTCCGGATGCCCGTGTGGCAAGAATGGACATGGATTCCACTCATTCAAGAAGAGCTCATGAAAAGATCATTGCAGGATTTGAAAACAGGGAAATTGATATACTCGTTGGTACGCAAATGGTTTCTAAGGGTTTGCATTTCGATGATGTGAATGTTGTTGGTATCATGAATGCCGATGCAATGCTTAATTTTCCCGATTTCAGGGCGTTTGAACGCAGTTTCCAGTTGATGGAACAGGTGAGTGGCCGGGCTGGTCGTAAGAATAAGCAGGGCAAGGTGATCATTCAAACCCATGATATCCATCACCCGGTGATCAGCGATGTAGTAAAGCATGATTTTGCCGGGTTTTATAAACAACAATTGTCTGAACGTAAGATGTACCATTATCCGCCTTTCTGCCGGCTGATCAATATTATTCTGAAGCATGCCAGTCCTGAAGTTGTCA
>JAPLDU010000016.1:23330-26818 GCA_026391255.1 Bacteroidia bacterium
AGTTGTCAGGGAAGCCGCAAACCATCTTGCCTCCGTGTTAAGAAATCAACTCGGCAAAAGAGTGAACGGGCCGGTAATTCCCCTGATCGGAAGAATTCAAAATCTTTTTCTCATGAATATTTTAATAAAATTAGAGAAAGAAGTTTCCCACTCGAAAGTAAAAGAAATGATTATCAACGAAACAGGAGCTTTGCTCAGGATGGAAGAATTCAGAAATGTACATTTTGTTTTTGATGTGGACCCGTTGTAGAGTGATGAGTTATGAGTGAAAGTTGAAAGTTCGTAAAGTTTATAAAGTTCATAAAGTGAACTACCAAACAATCACATTACCACATCCTCAAATTTTCACATCTTCACTCTTAATGATGTACATGGCTTACAACTTACGATTAATTATATTATAATCTGATAATCTTTTTCACAACAATATTTTCTCCTTCTATTGCTCTGATGAAATATACTCCGGCAGGAATATCAGTCAGATTGACTATGGTCTTTCCTGTACCTGAAATTCCGGATGATCTGATTAATTTGCCAGTTGCAGAATAAACCTCTATAAATAAGGGTCCGACTGAATTGATTGCCAAATTTCCGGTAAAAGGATCAATGTCAATAACAGGTGACCTATTCACAATTTCATTTATTCCGAGAATAGTCAATTCTATTTCGTCAGTCGCAATGCAACCAGAAGTGCTGGTAACGGTGACAGAATACACATTTGATTGTGAAACGGTAATTACTTGTGTCGTTTCGCCGTTTGACCACAGGTAAGTACACCCAGGATTACCTGCATCGAGAGTAAGCGAAGCGCCGGACAGTATAGTTGTATCGTTACCGAGATTTACTGAAGGAACCGGAAAAACTACTACCTCATGTTGCGAAATGTGTGTCAGGTTACCGTTATGCGTTGTAAGAATAACAAAATAAGTACCTGCTTGATTATAAATATGATGTGGATGGGGCAAAACAGAAATACTGTCTGCTGATAAAGTATCGCCAAAATTCCAGTGAATGGTATCGAGGGCTGTATTGCTTAAAATATTAAAACTTACAGTCCCGCCTGCACAAACATCCTGATAAGAAAAATCCAGCAGGTTGCTGAAATAGGATGTAATAAAATTAGGAATTGATTTCATACTTTGACTGTAAGGGTTAATTATTAACGTATCAAGAATAAAACCGCAATCGCTACCCTCAAGGTTGGGATGGTTTATTATACTCATCATAGAAGAAGATTGACCCCCGGAAATATAAATTTTTGCGTTGGGAGCTAACTGCATTGACCCATTTCCGAAAAGGGTACACATATAAACTGAATTAATTATATCTGTCGGATTTCCTGCGTTGAGATTATATTGATAAATATTATCGCCAGCAGAAATATACAATTTAGATTCATCCGGTGAAAATTCCACTCCTTGCATTAATGCAAAATTAGTATTATTAATAAGAAGATAATTATTAACCATACCGGAAGTAATGTTAAAATCGTATAATTCAACATAGAAATTATTAGAATAGTTTATTGCTAAAGCTAATTTAGACCCTTTGTTTGAAAACTTCATATCACCTCCTCCGGTATTATTAATCCCGGAATAGGTTGTACCGATATTGGTGATAACCGGGCTGCTAACACCGGCCGGTGTAATAAGATAAGCATAGAACTGATCGGAGTTCCAGTTATGTACCATTACCCAGGTGTCCACTTTATTGCTGTGGGCAACAGCGGTAATATTTCTTGCAACTTTGGGTAATAAGTTCGTATTCTTCGTACTGTCAACTATATCGCCCTTACCGTTATCGAGGTTCATGTCAATTACTGAGTAATTAAATCCATGATCTACACCTGTCGGGAAATAATATGCACTAATAGTAAACAGGTAATATATATGGTTACTGTTTGGAAGTGGAACAATGATTCCAGTTTGTCCGATGCCACCGTATAATCCTGTTCCGTGCGGCATTACCTGGTGGTACCGGTTCCAGACAGTCTGGCCATCGGAATAAAATAAGAGATTGCCCTGGTAATCAGAAATACAACATGTTTCTGCACTAGTATATGTTTGTCCTCCGCTTTCAATCACCTCATGACCTGAATTAAAACAAAATCCGGCATATCTTCCAAAATACCAGTTGTTTGCTTCGCCCTGTGATTTAAGTTGTGTACATAATAACAACGAAAAAATAATGAATAATAACTTTTTCATATAATTTTCTTTATTAATATGTGCAATATAAAACTATTTTGAATAATATCCAAATATATTTCAAAGATTAAGGAAGACGTTGCCAGGCGTTGAATTGTAAACGGCAATATTTCTGAATACCAGGTGTTGGCAGGTGTTCGCTATGTAACCATACTTTACTGGTTGCGCCGGCTTCGCCGGGTGATGGTCGTTTCAAAGCAACATTTTACATGCGAAGCCGGAAACCAATGGGGGTGGGCACATTAACCCCGGGCTTCGCCCGGGGCTATTAAGCTTTAAGTCCTTCGGACTTTTGTTACAAAATTATTTATCTGATAGATAGAGATATATCGAATTATCTATTGAGTGCAGGGCTAGCCCGGGGCTACAAAGATATGACTCCTGCGGGGTCTGCTGAATAGCTGGGATTAATATTAATCATGAATCGATCAATATATCAAACTATCATTCCTGAATGAAATATTAACCCTGGCCTTCAGGCCGGGGTCGAAGGAATGACGGCACATTCCGGGCTTTAGCCCTGATCACAGGAAAATAACCTGCCTTTTACTCCGTAGGAGTATAATGTCAATAGAAAAATAAATGCCCCTTTAAATCGGTTTCTCCGTAGGAGATTAACAGGGAGTCAATCAATCCTTGTTGCTTAACATAATTGAAATCAAGGCTTATTTAGTATTTTTGTGCAAATTTTAGTAGATGACCAGTAAGATCAGATTAGGGGTGCTCCGCGAAACCAAAACCCCGCCCGACAGGAGAGTAGTACTTACGCCCGACCAGGTGCTCGAAGTAATGCAACGTTTTCCGGATGTTGAAGTACATGTTCAGCCCAGTGAGATCAGGTGTTACAAGGATTCTGAATACCTGTTGCGTGGCGAACTGCTCCGCGATGACCTCGACCAGTGCGATATCCTGATTGGCGTAAAAGAGGTGAAAATTGACAAACTGATTGAGAACAAAACCTATATTTTCTTTTCCCACACGATAAAAAAACAGGCACATAACCGTGAGCTGATCAGGGAAATCATCCGCAAAAAAATCACCCTGCTTGATCATGAAGTATTTACTGATACCAGTGGCGCCAGACTGGTTGCTTTTGGCCGCTGGGCAGGCATTGTGGGAACTTACAACGGTCTCATTGCTTATGGTATCCGTCATCATTTGTACAACTTAAAACGTGCCAGGGATTGCCATGACATGAAGGAGTTATTTGGCCACTTGTCTGAAATAAACCTTCCTCCCGTTAAACTGCTGATCACCGGTGGTGGCAGGGTGGCAGGAGGA
>JAPLDU010000109.1 GCA_026391255.1 Bacteroidia bacterium
ATTTTAAAAAAGTTCAAGTTTTTGAAACATTCAATTTTTACCCGCCCCTGACCCCTCCCTGCGAGCAAGGAGGGGAATAGATTTCTGCTAAATTATAACATATTACATAGCGGACAATCCCCTCCCTGCCAGCAGGGAGGGTAAAAAGGGGAGGGTAAATAAATTAAATTATACGTAATCATCAAACTCTTAATAAAATTCAAAACAGTTTCTTAGTGTATTAAAATTGCTGAAAGCTATCTGTGTTTATCATATTATCAGCGTCATCTGCGTTCCATTGAGTTTATACAATGACAAGTCCGCATCCCATGAACAGTGAAGGAATACTCGAATCCGGAAGCATATTGCTCAGGGCACCTGAACCTGAGGACATCGACTTAATGTATACATGGGAAAATGACACACAAAACTGGAAATTAAGCAGTACACTGACACCCTTCTCAAAATTTACCATTGAAAAATATATCAGTCAATCCCATCGTGATATATACGAGAACAAGGAGCTAAGGCTGATCATTGTTTTAAGGGACGGCAACCGGCCAGTCGGGATCATTGATCTCTTTGATTTTGATCCTTATCACCAGAGGGCAGGTATCGGGATTCTGGTAGCTGATCCATCCGACAGGAAACGGGGAATTGCATCCGAAGCCTTGCAACTGCTGATAAACTATAGCTTCAGCGTACTTGGACTTCATCAGCTTTATTGTAATATTACAGCCGGTAACCTGGCCAGTCTGAAGTTGTTTAAAAAACACGGCTTCCTGATTGCTGGGGAAAAAAAAGAATGGATTCGAAACGGAAATACCTGGATCAACGAGTTCTTTCTTCAACTGATCAATACTAACTCACAAAAAGTTTGAAACTTTTTCACAGGAAATACGGATCAGGGCCGCCATTGATCATTGCCCACGGATTGTATGGCTCTTCTGATAACTGGGTGACTGTGGCCAGGTTGTTATCATCTTATTTTTCAGTCTGGCTGATCGACCAGCGTAATCATGGCAATTCGCCTCACAGCAGTGAACACAATTATGGACTCTTAAAAAATGATCTGCTTGAGTTCATGGATGAACAGAACATATCCAGTGCAGTGCTGATTGGACATTCCATGGGGGGCAAAACTGTGATGTATTTCGCGAAGGATAATCCTGAAAGAGTTTCAGCGCTTATTGTTGTTGATATTCTTCCCACTTCATACCCCGCCGGTTCAATCAATGCAAAAGAACATCAGTTGATCATCTCTTCCATGATGACTCTCAGGCTCGATATGGTCTCAGACCGCCGGGATGCAGAACAGAAACTCATGGAATATATCCGGGACAGGAGAACACTCAGGTTTTTGCTGAAGAACCTGGCCAGATCCAAAGATGGCAGGTTTTCATGGAAAATCAATCTGAACGCTATCAGTGATAACATGCCTGAATTGCTTACAGGTTTTGATCTTGGTAAGTTCGATGCAATGAACAATATTATGGGTTTCCCGGTATTATTTGTGAGGGGTTCAAAATCAGCCTACATACCTGTTGAATCTTACCCGGTGATTAGAAGAATCTTCCCGTTTGCTGAAATAGTGACCATTTCGGGTGCAGGGCATTGGCTGCATGCCGAACAACCGGATCTGTTCGTCAAAAACCTTTTGTATTTTCTCAGTATCAGAGAGTAAATTATTTTAATTTTAGAATTACGAATTACGATTTACGAATATAATCAAATGATATTTAGTGGTTTAAACAATATTTATGTAATAAATAAATTTCGGTTTAATATAATATGAAAATGTGCAAATTTGATCTGCCTGAGGCGGATTAAATCCGTTTCACGGGAATAAGATAAGCGACAACATGTTGGTCAGGTTGCTGTCTTAAGCGCCTAAATTATTCATTTTGAGAAAAAAGCCCAAAGGGGGAGAATTTACGAATCAGAGGACAACAATTTAACGATAACAAGTTGGTAAATTTTGTTTCCTAAGCGCCTAATATCATAATCCCAATAAAAATGAGATCCCTAATATCAATCCTCCGGGTTCCATCAGGCTCATCACTGCCTTGCCATTTGAAGTCAGAACGCTATTGTCAAGTATTTTATAGTTATCAATTTCCATAGGGAAAGAATAACCAAATTCAAGGACAAACTGGGATTTTTTTGCCACCGGGAAATGATAACCAAGAATGGCATTGACATTATTACAGGCATTCAGGTCCATTTTTACATTTTTTTTACCATCAGGAGTGGTTTCAAGAGTAGTTTCAAAATCCTTCAGGCCGGAGCAATGAGAAAATCCCAGGCCATAACTCATTCCTTTAGGATCTTTCGGAACAAAGCTTATTGCGGCCGATATTTTAGATCCCCATCCACCAACACCAACGCCAAAGCCTACAATAAATTTATTGGCAGCCCTGAGATCTGCACGTAACCCGAGCATTCCGGTAAAACAATTAATCCCGGTACCCAAACCAATGTATCCTTTTGGAAGATCATGTTTTTTTAAGGTATCGGCATTCATCCTGCCTTCAGTAGAATAATAATTCTGAGACCATGCAGAAAACAATAACGAGCTCATTACAAGCAAAGTAATTGTAAATAATATCTTTCTCATTTTTTTAAAGTTTTGTTTACCAAAAATAAAAAAATATTTATTCAAATACTCAGGAACTGTTTTAAATTATTTTATCTGAGTGATTACGATTTGATTAAACAACTTTCATGTATCATTGATACCCTTTGTTTTCAGACTCTCAAAACGATTGATAATATTTTCCAATCCCCCGTGCCCCCTTCGCCAACAGTTTCTCAGACTTTAAGAAATAAGTATCTAATAATCGATAATTCGTAATTCGTAACTCGTAATTCCAATCAGTCTGCAGTCTAACAGCCTTCCAAATTATCAGGCCAGTTTTTTTCTGATTTCACGGATCATGACAGAAGACATTTTACCGAGATCATACTCGCAGGAAAAATTCCAGTCCCTTACGGCCACATCGGCATTGATGCTCTGAGGCCATGAATCGGCAATAGCCTGCCTGAAATCGGGCTTATAATTTATTTCAAAATCAGGAACATGTCTTTTTATTTCAGTGGCAATCTCTTTTGGACAGAAGCTCATTCCCGAGATATTATAGCTTGACCGGACTTTGATATCAGAAGCTTCAGCTTCCATCAGGTCGATGGTTGCTTTTATGGCATCCGGCATAAACATCATTGGCAGAGTGGTCTCAGGTGAAAGGAAACACTGGTATTTGCGTTTGCGGATAGCTTCATAATAAATTTCCACGGCATAGTCGGTCGTTCCACCTCCGGCTTCGGTCTTGTAGCTGATCAGACCGGGATAACGGATACTGCGTACATCAACCTTGTATTTATTGAAATAATATTCGCACCAGCGTTCTCCGGCTAATTTACTTATCCCATAAACTGTATTAGGTTCCATTACTGTTATTTGCGGGGTATTAACCCGTGGTGTAGTCGGCCCGAACACAGCAATACTTGAAGGCCAGAAGATTTTTCTGATATCCTCCACTTCACGTGCCAGCTCAAGAATGTTCATCAGGCTTTGCATATTGATATCCCATGCCTGTAGCGGGATCTTTTCAGCATTTCCCGATAAAACTGCAGCCAGGTGATATATCTGGGTGATTTTATGCCGGATCACAAAATGAATAAGCCTCTTTTCATCCATTACATCGAGAATATAAAACGGACCTGTGTCAGTGATGTCTTTTGCTGCCTGCCGTATATCAGTGGCAAACACATTTTCATTACCATACATATTACGCAACTGAAGTGTCAGTTCCGAGCCTATCTGGCCTGAACATCCGATGACAAGTATTCTTTCCATTATTTTTATTGATTGTTATTGTTTGGGCATTCAGACTGTAGGCTTTAGACTGTTAGACTGTTAGACTGTAGACTGTTAGGTATTTATGAGTTATGAATTATGAGTTATGAATTATGAGTTTTGAGTTTTGTTTCCTAATGCTAATGCCTAATGCCTATTGCCTAATGCCTATTGCCTATTGCCTATTGCCTATTGCCTGCTCGGTTAATTCTGCTGTAACCGCTCAAAATTGAACATTATTTTTCTATCTGCAACTGCTTATAAATAGGAAGTGACAGAAAATTGTTACAGAACATTGTTTATGATTAATGACTTCAATAACCTGGTCCATTCGTAAATGTTACGCACTTTAGCCATCATTGTGTCCTCAGGGGTAAAAAAATTTAACCGCAAAGATCGTAAGGTAATTCGCAATAACTTAAAGGATGAGAAACTGTTATGATTTTTTTTTAATTTCAAGTTATTGATATGTTCAATTTTACCCACCCCTAACCCCTCCCTGCGAGCAAGGAGGGGTTAGGGGTGGGTAAAAAATAAAATATGGTAAAATTTTGAGATATTAATAAATCAAAATAGTTTCTGAATTCATGAATTATTCATGTTAATAATACCGCAGAAGTTTTGTAAACTTTTCATCAGCAATTGGTAATGAGAGTTCAGGTTAGTACTCACTGAGAATTGGGCTAAATATGAACCGATTTTGATTTATATTTTTATTGCTATCTTTGCACGTTTTTTTCAAAAATTTGAAATATCTGGATCGTTATAGTATTCCTTTCAAAGGCTTGAAGGAAGGAGCACACGAATTTTTATTCGATGTGAGCGACAGGTTCTTTCTGGAGTTTGAGCAGTCAGAAGTAACTTCAGGGCAGTTCATGGTAAAGGTGAAGCTTGATAAGAGTTCACAGATGATGGTTTTGGATTTCGATATTAGTGGTTCTGTATGGATTACCTGTGACCGGTGCCTTGAATTGTTCAGTTTGCCATTAAAATTTAACGGGGAGCTTTTTGTAAAATTTGGCAGTGAGACCCTTGAAAGAACGGATGATTTACTCGTACTGTCATATGCCGAACATGAATTGAATATCAGTCAGTTTATATATGAGTCCATTGATCTCAGCATGCCGATGAAACGTGTTCACCCTGAAGATGAAAACGGGTTTCCGGGTTGTGATAAGGACATGTTGGAAAAAATT
Source organism: Bacteroidia bacterium (assembly GCA_026391255.1). GTDB lineage: Bacteria > Bacteroidota > Bacteroidia > Bacteroidales > JAPLDU01 > JAPLDU01. The sequence goes on from JAPLDU010000109.1 coordinate 5,032, forward strand.
AATGAGTTTACTAATCGTACGTCTGTTCCTGGAGTGGAAGATTTTGACCCACGCTGGAAAGAGTTACAAAAACTGTTGAATAATAATTAAAATCTGAAATAAAATGGCACACCCAAAACACAAGATCTCAAAACAAAGAAGGAACAAACGCAGAACACATGATAATGCCATCGCTCCTACCGTGGTAAAATGTTCTAACTGTGGTGCACCGGTACAGTTTCACAGGGTATGTCCCGAATGCGGATATTACAGAGGTAAATTGGCTATCGAAAAACAAGTTGAAAAGAAATAGCCGGTAAAGCATAATTAATCAAACTGGTTCATTATGAGAATAGGTATTGATTTAATGGGAGGTGATTTTGCTCCTGAAGTGACCGTGGCAGGGGCAATTGCCGCCTGTCACCGCTTGCCTGTTGATGATGAACTTGTTATGATCGGGAATATCGAAATTATCAGACAGGAATTAAAAAAAATCAATACCGACGGTCTTCATTTCAGCCTGGTACATGCTTCCGAAATCATTGAAATGGGAGATAATCCTTCCAAAGCTTTTCAGCGTAAACCGGATTCAAGCATTGCCGTTGGGTTTAATTTGCTTAACTCGGGTAAAATTGATGGTTTTGCCAGTGCCGGTAGTACCGGAGCCATGCTTGTCGGATCAATGTACACGGTAAAATCAATCCCCGGAATTATTCGTCCCTGTATCAGTACCCTATTACCTAAGGAAAATGGCGGAAATGCCATTTTGCTTGATGTGGGAATAAATCCTGATTGCCGCCCGGAAGTGTTGTATCAGTATGGAGTACTCGGTTCTATATACTCTGAGAGCGTTCAGAACATAGCCAATCCAAGAGTCGGACTGCTTAATATCGGTGCAGAGGAAGAAAAAGGAAGCCTGCTTACCAAAGCAACCTATGAAATGATGAAGGGCAGCAAAGATTTTAATTTCATTGGCAATGTGGAGGGAACTGATCTTTTTGGAGATCGTGCTGATGTGGTCGTTACCGACGGATTTACCGGCAATGTTCTGCTGAAATCAGCAGAATCCATTTATTCTCTTATCCGTAAAAGAAAAATAGACGATTCTTACTTTGAAAAATTCAATTTTGAAAATTATGGTGGAACTCCTGTGCTCGGGATCAATGCTCCGGTAGTGATTGGTCACGGCCACTCAAATCAGACCGCTATTATGAACATGATTATTCTCACTAAACATGTTATTGAAGCCAGGATCACCGAAAAAATCATCAAAGCTCTGAGTAAATGACAAATATTCGCGCAGCAATTACAGGTATTGAAGTTTTCCGACCAGATTATATTCTCAATAACAGAGAATTAGAAACAATGGTTGACACCACCGACGAGTGGATCACTACCAGAACTGGCGTTAAAGAGAGGAGAATACTTAAGGGTGAAGGTAAAGGAACATCAGATATGGCGGCAGAAGCCGTTAAAAAACTGCTGTTAAAAACCAATACTTCCCCGGATGATATCGATGTGGTTATTTGTGCGACTGCTACGCCTGACATGCAGTTTCCTGCTACCGCCAATATCATTTCCGATAAATCGGGAATAAAACATGCATTCAGTTTCGACCTGAATGCTGCATGTTCCGGTTTTATTTTTGCACTGACCACAGGTTCGAGATTTATTGAAACAGGCAAATATAAAAAGATCATAGTGGTCGGAGCTGATAAAATGTCATCAATCGTTGATTATACTGACAGGCAAACCTGTATATTATTCGGTGATGCTGCCGGTGCTATTTTACTTGAACCTTCTGACAATGGTTACGGAGTGATCGATACTATCCTTTACACTGACGGATCAGGGAAAAAATATTTGCATCAAAAGGCAGGTGGTTCCGTAAGACCAGCCAGCCGGGAAACCGTTGACGCAAAAGAACATTTCATTTACCAGGAAGGACAGGCTGTTTTTAAATTTGCTGTTTCAAAAATGGCAGATGTATCGGCCGAAATCATGAGTAAAAATAACCTTAAAGCAGATGACGTCAAATGGCTGGTCCCTCACCAGGCAAACATGAGGATTATTGATGCCACCGCAAACAGGATGGGTATCGGCAGGGAAAAGGTAATGATCAATATTGATAAATACGGCAATACTACCAACGGAACCATTCCTTTATGCCTCTGGGAATGGGAAAACAAACTCCGGAAAGGTGATAACATTATCCTTGCTGCCTTTGGGGGTGGCTTTACCTGGGGAGCTATTTACATTAAATGGGCATACGACCCAGTTGAACAATTGAACAATTGAACAATTGAAAAATCGTATGTTCGTATGTTCGTTTATTCGTTTATTCTACGATCTCAGTCCAGCCCCACTTATCAGGTTCAGTACCCAGTTGAATGCCGGTAAGCTTATTATAAAGTTTAACAGAAACAGGTCCCGGTTTACCATCTTTACAGAATTCATAAACCTTATTTACCTGCCAGTCAACTACTTTCTTTATGGGCGAAATCACAGCCGCAGTACCGCAGGCGCCTGCTTCCTCAAAGCTATCCAGTTCTGTTACTTCAACAGGACGTCGTTCAACTTTCATTCCCATATCCTCGGCAAGCACCATCAGCGATTTGTTGGTGATTGAAGGTAAAATAGAGGTTGATGAGGGTGTGATATAGGTATTGTCTTTAATTCCGAAGAAATTAGCCGGTCCACATTCGTCAATGTATTTCTTTTCACGGGCATCAAGATAAATGATGGATGAAAAGCCTTTATTATGACCATGAACAATTGATATAAGGCTGGCAGCATAATTACCTCCAACTTTGATATGCCCTGTACCCAATGGTGCAGCCCGGTCATGATCACGACAAACAAGCATCTCAACAGGGTTGAAGCCTTCTTTAAAGTAAGGACCGACAGGTGTGACAAACACCATGAACAGGTATTCGCTTGCAGGATTTACACCCACCTGGGCTCCGGTACCAACCAATAACGGACGAATATAAAGAGAAGCGCCGGTTCCGTAAGGAGGAACAAACCTGAGATTCATCTTTATTGTTTTTATAACCGCTTCATGAAAAAGATCATGAGGTACCTTTGCCATCACCACACCCTCAGCCGATGTTTCCATTCTTTTGGCATTATCGGGACACCTGAATACCCTGATCTTGTTATCCGCCCCACGGAAAGCCTTCATGCCCTCGAACGCTTCCTGCCCGTAATGCAGGCATGTAGCGGCAATATGCATATCAATATACTCGGATGAAGATATTTCCAATTCGCCCCACTTACCGTCCCTGTAATAACACCTGATATTATAATCAGTCTTCAGATAACCGAAAGGCAGACTTTTCCAGTCAATGTTTTCCATGATAACTAATGTTTTACGAAATAATATTTGATTGCGACAAGAATTTACTTAAACGCTCAAAAATATAAAATTCGTAGTCCATAGCAAATAATAATTCCATGAAATATTAAGCGATTTATCCTGAATAATTCATGTAACCACTCAGGCTATTAGGCTGTAGGCTATTAGGCTGTAAGCTATTTGAATACTACCATGATTCAATCCGCCGCGGCGGATCAGTTAACAGGACAAACTTAAATAACAGTAATATTAATTGATTTCAATTTTCCCAAAAGTCTGACAGTCTATAGTCTAAGCAACCTGAATAATTTCATTGATGATAACAGAATAAAATAATCTCTACATTTGTAGTTATTCAATTTCATTAACACGACATGAAAACGCAATTTTTATTTGTTGCTGTAATGCTGGTATACTGTGTGGCATTTGCACAAAATAACACAGTTACAACGACCGGAGTTGTGGCGGAACCGGCATATGATCTGCCAGTACCTCTGACATCACTCGATTCATTTAAATTAGCCTCAATACCCCGCATCCCGATACCTGCCAACTATAAAAATTTACCGGTTCTCCCTTATCTGGTGGATAATTCTCTTACACCTTACCTGAGGCCCGTATTCAACCAGTCGGCACTTGAATGTGGTCAGGCAAGCGGGATAGGAATGGCATTTACCTATGCAATGTCCTGGACCCGTAACCTTTATGCTGACAGTATTCAAAACCAGTATCCCACTTACTTTGCCTGGAATTTCATGAACGGCGGAGCCAATACTGGTGTCAGTTTCTTCGATACATGGATGGTTTTAAAAGATTTTGGAATACCCAATGTGCCAGACTGGGGAGGTACCCTTTCATACGGAGGTCCCACCCACTGGATGACAGGTTACAATTATTATTATCATGCCATGCATAACAGGCTCCAGCAGGTTTACACCATACCATGCAGGACTCCCGCCGAACTGACTGTTCTGAAACACTGGATCAATGATCATCTTGATGGCTCCACCACCGGAGGCGTGGCAAATTACTATGCCAGTGTGCCATCTTTAAATACTCTGGCTGGCGGAACCCCGGAAGCCGGAAAGAAAGTGATCATTTCATGGGGTAACGCCAATCATGGTATGACCATTGTCGGGTACAACGACTCCATTCGCTGGGATTATAATGGTGACGGTCAATATACCAATAACCTCGATATAAATGGCGATGGTGTTGTTGATTTAAAAGACTGGGAAATCGGCGCCTTTAAAATGTGCAATACCTATGGTGGCGGCCCTGCCTGGGGAGACCAGGGTTTTGCTTATGTGATGTACCGTACCATGGCCATGCCTTATGGCAGCGGCGGCATATGGAGCAACAGCGCTTATGTGCAGTATTGCCGCAAGAATACCGAACCCTTGCTGACTATGAAGATTACTCTTAAACATACTTCGAGGAATATGATAAAAGTTACTGCCGGTGTTTCTGCCGATACCACTGCAACAGCGCCATCTTTTATCATGGAATATCCTGTTTTTAATTACCAGGGAGGTAATTATTATATGCAGGGTGGCAGCACTGAAGCTGATAAAACCCTGGAGTTCGGATTAGATGTAACCCCATTGCTTGACAAAATAGGTTCCGGTATTCCTGCCAGATTTTTCCTGATGGTCAGGGAGAATGATCCTTCAAATACAGCAACAGGAATGATTGTCAGTTATTCACTGATGGATTATACCGGTAGTCCGGTAGTTGAAACAGCATTTCCACAGACGAATGTACCAATAACCGAGAACGGTCTTAAAACTCTTGCGATCAACAAAACCACGGTGTATAACCATGTACAGATCACCTCGGATACCCTTTGCCCGGCTACAGTTTATGAACCTTACAGTTGCCAGCTTACCGCCAGCGGCGGACAGACACCTTATACCTGGCAGTTTGATACTGATTTTCCTGAACATGATACCACAGCCACATTCCCGGCTGTTACAGCCAACGACCTGTCATTTTCAAATCTCGATAACGGGACTGTGACACAAACGTTGCCATTCACTTTTCCTTTTTATGGCGTCAACTATACCCAGATGAAAATAAGTGTCGATGGTTTCATCATGTTCAACAGCCTGCCTCCATCATGGCCATATCTGATAAGTAGTTTAGACTACTTCCTCAGCCATGAATCCATTTCTCCTTTCTATTGTAATCTGTACCTGGCCACCGGCCTCGGAGACCATATCTGGTATGAAGGTAATTCAAGTTATGCAACTGTAAGATGGAAAGTACAAGTTTATAACCAGTCCGGTTCGGAGGTTAACTTTGCGGTAAGACTCTATCCATCAGGGAAAATTGAGTATTACTATGGTACTATGAATTTCCCGGTCAGTACTTACTGGATAGCCGGAATTTTCAGCGGTGACGGGATGAATTATCAATATACCAATAATTCAGGATTACCAACTGTCAGCTCCGGGTCACTCCTCCAGTTTCCAAGGAATGTTTTTCCACCCGAGCTATCTGTCAGCAGCAGCGGCCTTATGACGGGTACTCCCCTGCAGGAATATCTTTTTACACCAGTGGCAGTTAAAGTCACTGATGGTTCAAAAATTGTTGCACGGAAACTGGTTCATTTCCATACTATTGGTATCAACAGTATTGTAATTACCGGGCATACTATATCCTCAAACCTCGACACCATCATGGAACCCGGCGAAACTGCCGTGATGAGTCTGAATCTTGAAAATTACGGTTCTGTGCCTTTTTCTAATTGCCGTATGATGATCACTAACACTGATCCGGACATTACTCTTACCGACAGTACACAACTTATCGGTGCGGTCGGCGCCAACCAGGTATTTACTCTCAACAACGCTTTTACATTCAATATTGCAAACAATATCCCTGATAATTACACATTTAACTTTGGAACCTATATTTACACACCTGCTGATACCTTTCATAGCCATATTATCCTGAACGCCCATGCGCCGGTTGTTTCAACAGGGAGTATCAATGTTCAGGACGGAAACAACATGAGCCTTGATCCCGGCGAAACCGCCACCGTTGAAGTTCAACTGAATAACACAGGGGGTGGAAAAGCTTTGAATATAAATTCGACCATCACTACTTCCGACCCATACATTACCATTAACAATGGCTCTGATTTCCTTGCTATTCTGGGAGCGAACTCAACGGGACAGTTGGGATGCAACATCAGTGTTTCATCCGGCACTCCAATGCAGCATATCGCAAATTTCAACCTTCATTTGCTGGGAAGTAATGGTTTTACCTATAACTCAACTTTCTCATTGCCCATTGGCCAGGTGATGGAAGATTTCAACCTGGGTTATTTTTCCCTGCCCGACTGGAATTTTGGCGGTAACGGACACTGGTACGCCACCACTGATGCACCATATGAAGGCAGTTATTGTGCAAAATCAGGACTGATAACAGATAACCAGCAAAGCTGGTTCAGCCTGACCGGCACTGTTCAAACACCCGGAAATGTCAGCTTTTATTACAAAGTGTCCTGTGAAAATGATCCGAATGGTACTAATTATGATTATTTCGGATTTTATGTTGACGGAAATGAACTCGTCCGATGTGACGGGGAAATTCCATGGTCTCAGGCGTCTTTCCCTGTCGGAACCGGACAGCATACTTTCAAATGGCTGTATTCGAAAGATTATTCGGTAAGCGCCGGCAGTGATTGCAGTTGGGTGGATTACATACTGTTCCCTGTGATATCAAACTTCATTCTTGAAAGCAGTCTCACCGAAACAACAGGACCAGGACTGCAATTATCCTGCATACCAAATCCATGCAACACAGGTACTGACATCACTTTCAGCCTTGACAAACCTGCTCAGGTGATACTTCAGATACTGAACCTCCAGGGAGTTGTGATCTGCAACCTTTCTGACCGTAAAGAATTCGGCACAGGCAGAAATGAAATTCATTGGGATGCCAATGATAACAAGGGAAATCGTGTTCCGGGCGGTATTTACTTTATAAGGCTGGTCAGCGGACAGGTCACAGCCAATGAAAAAGTGGTGGTGATACGATAGAATAGAATATAATTATTCTGAGTAAACCGCCAGACTGAAGATTGGAACATTCGAACAAACGAACTCCGCCTCCGGCGGACGAACAAACGAATTTTAAAAATGTTGCCAATTTCAGTCAGGATTTATTTGTAAGATATTAACATAAGCAATAATATGAAAACAAATATTTTCCTTTTATTTGCTTTAATCGCCCATTTGACGGGTTTTGCTGATCGTTTCAGAGCCGGAGAAATCACTTACAGGAATTTAGACGGACTTAGCTATGAAATTACAGTTACCACTTATACTGATTTATTGGATTCCGCTGACGTTCATGATTCATTAATGGTTTATTGTGGTGATGGGACTTGTGAAATAATTCCCCGCATTGAGAAAATATATCTTCCAACCAATCAATCTGTCCGTAATATATATTTTGGGCAGCATACTTATCCTGGACCAGGCACTTATTTAATTTTTACAGAGGACACGTTCAGAACGTCCGGCATAATGAATATCCCGAATTCAGGTAGTACCGGTTTTTATATTGAATGCCAAATCACTATTAGCTCGGTTTCAGAAGTAAATAATTCACCGGTTTTTATGAATATTCCATTAGACAGGGCATATGTTGACAGTGTTTTTATTTATAATCCGGAAGCATATGACAGTGATGGAGATAGTATTTCATATAAACTGATTGCCTGCAGAGGAAGCGGTATTATTGAATATTCGTTACCATCAGCCAGTAATATTTTTTCACTCGACTCATTTACTGGTGATTTGCTGTGGGATTCACCAGTATCAGCAGGCGATTATAATATAGCTATGCTGATAGAAGAATTTCGAAACGGAATAAAAATTGGTCATGTAGTCAGGGACATGCAGGTTCATGTAATAAGTGCAGTTAATATTGAAAACTTATCTTACAGCCCCGGATGCAATATTTTCCCCAATCCTTCTCATGACAGAATAAATTTAAATTCGAAAGCAGACAAATGGACGTCTGCTGAAATAGTTGACTTATCGGGAAGAACGGTTTTATCCGACAATTCTCTTGATGTGCAATCAATTGATATCAGTGGATTATCTGTGGGTATTTATTTTTTACGTTTGACTGACGGGCAAGGAATTATTACCAGAAAAATAGTAAAGGAATAATATGTATGGACTGAAACAGTTCCAGGGATTCAATACCCCGAAATGCAGGAAAAATATATTAATATTACTACTTGCCTCAGTTCGGGATTGGTTTATAAAAATATTAGAAATGCGGTTATTTGCAATTAATCATTGGAAGTTGCTGTTGTTTATTATTGCGATGATTTTACCTGATTGTCGCAGTTATATTTGCGCACAAAATCTTTCTCAGGCTGTGAAAAATTCTAATTTCCGGTCAAACAACGGAGTTCATCATTTAAGAGACCTTTATTCTGTGCAGTTGACTTCATATTCCATCAGTTGTGCTGGTGATACCATCGCTTTATACGGTGAAACTGCAGTTTTGAATATTAGCTTGCAAAATACCGGCCAGGCACAGATAACAAATGGCATCGCTGTGTTGACGGTTAATGATCCTGATATCAGCATAAGCCAAAGCATGGTATCTTTTGGAACCCTTGATTCAGCCCAGTCTGTCTCCTTTCCCGATGCTTTTGAATTCTATACTGCCGTTAATATACCGTCCGTTTACCCGGTTAATTTCACCCTGACTTTTAATACCGACCAGGGTACTTATACCAATGACCTACTGATTACCTGTTATGCCCCACAGCTCCATATCTCGCAGGTGATCGTTGATGACGGGAATAACGGGATACTGGAAAGCGGTGAGACGGCAAACCTCAACGTAATCATTCAAAACAGCAGTCCTGCAGCTTATCAGAATTCACTTTCTGATATCTCATCCACTGATCCTTATGTGACAATAAATAATATTAACGGCAATTTCATTGTTGAAGGAAACAGCCAGGATACTCTTGTGATAAATGTTACTATAGATGCCGCCACTCCTGCAGGTCATCTGATCACATTTTCAACTGATAATTCATCTGTTAATGGCTATATATTCGATAGTCAGTTTGCAGTAGTGACAAGGCAATTAAGCGAGAATTTTGAAACCGGTGATTTCAGCCTGTTTCCATGGACCATGGCCGGTGACCTGGGTTGGACCATAACCCAGAGTAATGTTTATGATGGTTTGTATTCTGCCAGGTCAGGGGCAATAACCCACCAGCAGACATCATCGCTTATCATTCAGCTGAATGTGATCAGCGATGGAAATATCAGTTTTTACCGCAAGGTATCCTGTGAAGACGATCCATATAATGATAATTATGATTACCTGGTATTCAGGATTGATGGGGCTGAAATGCATCGCTGGGACGGCGAACAGGACTGGACACTTGTCAGTTATCCCGTTACCTCCGGAACCCATGATGTCGAATGGTCTTATGTCAAGGACTATTCCATCAGTGAAGGCCAGGATGCTGCATGGATTGATGATATTTCCTTTCCTCCGGTTTATTTTGCCACCGCGCTTTCAGTGAACATTACCGCACAGGATACTCCTGTCTGCGCCGGACAGCAGGTGGTTCTGACTGCCTGGCCTAATGGCGGAACAGGGAATTATTCATTTTTATGGGATTCAACTTTTGTGAATGCTTCATATGAAACTGCCAACCCTGCTGTAACACCGTTGTCCCCGACAACTTATTCCGTTACAGTTACGGATGATTCATCCCAGGTTATTTCCCAGTATTATCTGAACGTGCACCCGCTGCCTGATACTCCGGTAATTAATGCAATTGATATTGAGCTTTTTTCTGATGCCAGTTCAGGAAATCAATGGTACAACGAAAACGGACCGGTAGCAGGTGCAAACTCGCAGTTTCTCTATGATCCTCCTGAAGGTGAGTATTACGTAATTGTTACCAGCGACTTCGGCTGTGTATCTGATACATCCAATCATATTTATTTTACGGCCGGAATTGATGAAAATATTTCAGGATTATCATTTCTGACCGCTGAACCGAATCCCTTTTCATCAAGTGTGATATTTTACTTCAATGACCCGGGCAATCATGAGTTTTCTCTTTTGATCACAGATATTTCAGGCAGATCAGTAAGAACTTCAGGCTTTTCTACAATACAAAATGAAAGTAGTAATATTATCACATGGGATGGAAGAAACGATGAAGGGAAAACGGTTCCCGACGGAATATACCTGGCCCGTCTATTAAATGGTTCAACCATCAGAACAATAAAAATCGTCAAAATGTCCCGATAGTCCGGACATACACATATGTCTACACTGTATTTTGCAGATGATTCCTATATTTTGCGTCTTTGCGTCTTTGCGCGATTAAAACATTTCAGCAAGACCGGACAAGATGTTTCAAAAACTAATGATACCTTGTCTTGATGGCTGAATTCAGAAATATAAATCAGATATTTTCCGATAAATATATTAATTATCAATAAGATATGAAAAACAACCCATTGAAAACAAAAATTAAGGAACTGAAACCAAAAAAGGTGATTTTCCTTTCATCCACAGGTGCATATGACGGAGAGCAGACCGACCGGACCTGGGAGCAGATGATACAGTTCATAAAGAAGAATAAACTTTTTCACTGGAGGATGGAAATGATCGGTATTGGCCATGACAACCCCAATATTACTGAAAGTGCCAATTGCCGTTATGATGCTTGTATTACTGTTGGAAAGAAACCTTTTACTGTTGAAGGGGAAATCGGAGTAAAGGAAATTGAAGGTGGCAAATACGCAATTTTCAGGTACAGGGGGCCTTACACAGGACTGAGCGGGATATACCATGCCATCTATCATGACTGGCTGCCGACCAGCAACTGCAAAACCAGGAATGTACCGGTATTTGAGAAATATTGTAATAATCCCAACAAAACCAAACCGGCCAGGTTACTGACGGAAATTTATATACCGGTTGAGTAAGAAGAGGGTAGAATCAAGAGTCAGGAGTCAAGAGTAATGGGATACGGGTCACGTGTCACAATTCCTGATACCTGATACTTGATTCTTGACCCGTGACTCGTGACTCGTGACCCATGACCCATGCGTGACTCATGATCGCATGACGTTCGTGACGTTCGTGACGTTCGTGACGATAATGAATGAACAACCAATTACAAAATAAATAAAATGGAGAAAATTGATTTTAAAAAGACGTTGAAGCATCTGTACCAGGCATCGGATAAAAAGATTTCCATTATTGAGGTTCCAAAAATGCAGTATCTCATGGTCAAAGGAAAAGGAAGCCCTGAGGATAAAGGCTATCATGAGGCTATTGAAGCCTTGTACAGCGCTGCATTTACCCTCAAATTCATGCTGAAGGACAAAAAACTTCAGCCCAAAGGATATTTTGATTTTGTGATTCCACCCCTTGAATCCTTATGGTCCATGGAGGAAGGCTGTTTTGACCCTTCCAGACCGGACGATTGGATATGGACAGCAATGATTATACAACCTGATTACATTCATGATAAATTACTGACCACGGCAAAAAAGGAAGCCATGAAAAAAAAGGATCTGCCGGCCATGTCAAAGCTGATATTGTCTGATCTGAATGAAGGAAAGGCATTACAAATGCTTCATATCGGACCATACAATGAAGTGTCAGACACATACAGCATCATTATTAAAGAATTGCAGGAAAAAGGATTAAAAGTCTCAGGACAAAGCCATGAAATTTACCTGAGCGATCCCCGCAGAGTCGCCCCGGAAAAACTCAGAACCATCGTGAGAATGGCGTATTAGAGTGATGAGTTATGAATTATGAGTGAGAAGAACAATTGAACAATTGAACAATCGAATTTGAAGATTTGAAGATTTGAAGATTTGAAAATGTGATAATGTGATAATTATCAGATTGTTTATTTATTAATAATTTATACTTATAACTCGTGATGTTCATGACCCATTACAATTTCACTCATTACTCATAACTCATAATTCATAACTGATTCAATAATAACTATCTTTATTGAATAATGTAAAATAATTATGTACAAGATTATTAATATAATAGCAATATTTTGCTTTGCTTTTTTCCTGTCCGGTAGTCATAATCTGAATTTTCATACTGTAAAAAAAATGCCAATCCAGGTTTCCCCGGAAGCCTGTGAATCAGATGACGGCCCTGGTTCGCGGTTCAGGTATGAACTGGATATGCTGAAAGACCCTGCAACCGGTATGATCCCGCGTGGAATACGCAGGCAGGAACTTGAATTTGCCAAGAATCTTCCAAAGTCGTCTCATTATGCAAAAGATGTTGACTGGGAAAACCGCGGCCCGTGGAACGTAGGCGGCAGAACACGAGCACTGGCCATTGATGTCATGAATGAAGACAGGATGATTGCCGGTGGTGTATCGGGAGGTGTATGGCTGACCGAAAATGCCGGCCAGACATGGACAAGGATAACTCCATATGATCACCTTCTGAGTATTACCTGTATTGCGCAGGATACCCGTGCCGGAAAAACCGGTACATGGTACTACGGAACAGGTGAATATTCAGGAAACTCAGCATCCGCAGACTTTTCTGCCTGGTATGTTGGCAACGGGATATATAAATCAACCGATAACGGATTGACCTGGCAATCGCTGCCATCCACAGCATCCAACGCTCCGGAAGTATTAAGCTATCCATGGGATTTTACCTGGAACATGGTGACCGATGCTTCTACCGATACTGCAGATATCATATATGTGGCAGCATTCGGCTCTATTATGCGCAGCGGGGATGGAGGTGCTAGCTGGACAAAGAAACTGGGTAACCAGGATTGCATTTACACTGATGTGGCTATATCTTCTACCGGCGTGGTTTATGCCACACTAAGCAGTGAAAGTTCAGATAAGGGCATCTGGCGCTCGGCTGATGGCATAACCTGGACAAAGATCAATCCTTCCGGCCTCCTGCCTTCATCATGGAACCGCATTGTTATCGGAATTACTCCCTCTCAACAGGATGTGGTGTATTTTGTTGCGGAAACACCCGGAAGCGGGCTGCTAACCCATAATTACGAAGGCGATGCACTGTGGCACAGCCTGTGGAGATATACTTATCTTGGCGGGGATGGCACCGGTGCTAATGGCCAATGGGAAGATCTGTCACAGAACCTGCCTTCCTCGGGTACTTCTTTTGATAATTTCAACTCTCAAGGTTCTTATGACCTGGTAATTAAAGTAAAACCTGATAACCCGAACATGGTTTTTATCGGCGCTACCAACGTTTACAGGTCAGACGACGCCTTTTCAACCCCTGATCACACGGTTCAGATCGGCGGATACGCAGTTGGTTCCATCATTCATAACTGGCATGTTTATCTGAATCATCATCCCGACCAGCATGTGTTCTGTTTCCTGCCTTCCAATCCCAATGTTCTGATTTCAGGCAATGACGGCGGGGTTTTCAGGACAGATAACTGCCTTGATTCCGTTGCTGTCTGGAACAGGCTTGACCATGGGTACCAAACCACTCAGCATTATACCGTCAATTGCGATATGACTTCAACCAACAATATTGTAGTCACAGGTCTGCAGGATAACGGTAATTATTTTACCAATTCTACAGATCCCCAACAACCCTGGAATATGTCACTGAATGGTGATGGTTCCTACTCAGCCATTGCCGATAGCGGTCAGATTTATTATTTATCTATACAGAACGGGAAAATATTTAAAATGACTCTTGATACCAATGGTCTTGCGACCGGCTTTGGCAGGATTGATCCGATTGGTGGAACCGATTATAATTTTATCAATCCATTTGTGGTTGACCCAAATAACAACAATGTCATGTATGTAGCAGGTGGTCATACACTCTGGAGAAATAAAACTTTATCCCAGTTACCCCTGGTATCTAATTATGATTCGATTTCTACCGGGTGGACCAGCTTTTCCTTTCACATTCCGGGATTCATCACCTGCATGGCTATTTCTGAAATTCCAGGTAATGTTCTTTATCTGGGAACTAATACCAAGCATGTTTACCGTTTTGATGCCCCCAACCTGGGCGATCCGGTTCCGCATGATTTTGTAAATCCGCAATTCCCGGCTGCCCGTGCCAACTGTATTGCCGTTGACCCGCGGGATGCAAGCAAAGTAATAGTGGTGTTCTCAAATTATGAAGTGTACAGCCTGTTTTACAGTAATAATGGTGGTACAAACTGGATCAAAGGAGCCGGTAACCTGGAGCCGAATGACCAGGGTATTGGCCCCGGACCATCATTACGCTGGGTATCCATCATGCCTTTTGGCAACGAAACATTATATTTACTTGGAACAAGCATAGGATTGTTTGCCACTGACCATCTTGATAGTACGGCCACCCAATGGGTACAGACAGGTGCCGAATCAATCGGGAATACTGTTGTTGATATGGTCATTAACCGTAAGCAGGATGATCTGGTACTGGTTGCTACCCATGGAAGAGGACTGTTTTCGACACATATAAATTCGATCAGCGATGTGATACCTGCAGGAATTACAGAATACAGCAAAACTGCCATTTATCCCAAAGTATTTCCAAACCCGGCAGTAAATAAGACTTCGCTCTCATTTACCCTCCCATACTCAGCCTATGTGAATGCTGATCTTTACGATAATTCAGGAAGGAAGATCATTCCGGTATTTGCCGGATATTTATCTGACGGAAATAATAGAATAAATATTAACACTGCCGGACTGAATACCGGTCTCTATTATTGCAGGATCACTGCCGGAAAGATTGATCAGACAGTGAAAATTATGGTGCTGAGATAGTATTTATCTTTTTCTTGTTAAAGTCTTTGTCATAGTCTTTGTCCTCGTCTTTGTCTTTGTCAAAAATCTGACTAAGTCTAAGACTAGAATTAGGACTAAGATCAGGACTAATTTTCAAATATTCATTTTCTATCATCATCACTGCTCATCATAACGCTGACCTTTTCCACTTTTCCGCCAAGGGGAGGATTGATCTTAGAGACTTTTACGGTAATTTTACCCGCCTCGGGGAAACGATCAGTAATCGCATGTATGATTCGTCCGCAAAGATGCTCAAGCAAGTTAGACTTTATCTGCATTTGTTCCTTGACTAACATATATATCACCTGGTAATTCAGGGCATCTTTAAGGTCATCACTGACAGAAGCAGGAGTGCAATCGGATTCCACGTTCACATCCACGAGAAAATGGTTACCTACAATTCTTTCTTCCTTATAATGCCCGTGATAGGCATAAAACTCCATGTTTTCTAACTGAATAAGTCCCATTTCAATTTGATGCAAGTTAAAAGTTTATAAAGTTCGTAAAGTTTATAAAGTTCATAAAGTTCATAAAGCTTATAAAATCTAAATTATTACATTGTCACATTATCAAATTATCACATTGTCTCATTATCACATTGTCACATTATCACATTATCACATTGTCACATTATCACAGTATAAACTTTATTTCACCCTACGATGTTTTACTAATCGTCTTATTTTTGCAATTTTATTTTAGTTGTCAA
>JAPLDU010000048.1:0-34175 GCA_026391255.1 Bacteroidia bacterium
GAACCATAACCTCCTCATCTTCTCATTCATTAATGGAGATAATAGGTCATATCGCTTGCTTATTAAATTTATATTTCCCATTTTGCAAAGGAAATATATTTTTTTGAAATAACCAAGTTATTTCGTTACACTCACTAAGCCTATTATATTAAATAAACTATTTACTGTAAAATAAGGTGATGAAGTAATATCATTCAGTGTACTCCTGAACAGATTAACTGGTTTAAAACCCTCGCAGGTATGGTAGAACTGTTCTTTTAACAATTGTCTTTTCAGAATATGCTCAGATTCTAAAACCTGAATTGCATTTTTAAGAGAGGCAACGGAAGTGATGTCCTGCATATGATTTTATTTAAATACCTTTCTGATGAAATAATTGCATATCATTTTTTTAAACCATTTATGCATGAAAAAATGTACGATAATGCAGGTAATAAAATAAAAAGCAGCTACAATGAAGAATCCCATATATGTTTTGCCAAGAATTTCACCGAGCCAAAACGCCAGGCCCAGATTGAGAAAGAGCATGAAAGTTAATATTAATATTAATACAACAGAATGAGTGATGACTGAGGAAACAATGTCTGAGGTTTTATCTAAAGTTTTTAGTTTTATTAACTCATAGCCTGATTTACAATAATCAGCAGCCTTTTCAAATAATGATTCTATCAATTTTGTCGTATCTTCCATAATTCTTATTTATTAAGATATCAGGCGACTGAAGTATTCATATTATTTTCAGATTTCTCAGGATTGTTCTTTTTATGCTCAGCTAAATCTGAAATTTCCTGATTCATTTCATCAATTTTTCCGGAAATACTATCAAGAAATTCATTGAATTTTTCTTTTAAAACATCAACGTATTCTTCTCTCTTTTCAGACATTTTTTTTTGGGCATCGGGACCATTTTCAGCAAAGTCAGAAACTTTTTCCTTTACCTCTTCAAATTTTCCGGAGATATTTTCAAGAAATTCACTGAATGTTTCTTTTAATGCCTGAGAGTAATCTTCTGCGTTTTCAGATATTTTTCTACGGGTACGCGAACCTTTGTCCGGGGCAAATAATATACCTAACACTGCACCGGCTGCCACACCGGCCAACACTCCCAATAATATTTTTCCTGCACTCATAATTTTATATTTTATTGATTGATATTAAACGATTCTTAGGAACAATCAAACATACGAATATAAATATACAAATATACGAACATTTGAACATTTGAACTCCCCCTCTGGCTGACGAACAATCGGGTAGACTGCATAAAAGAATTAACCATTTGCTTGTTCGATTGTTTCAGAGTTCCGGAATTTTGCAATTTGGATTCGAACGTTGAGTCCACTCCGATAAGTGGAAATTTTGGACTAAAGTCCTGTATTAAGTTGATTATCAATTACCACTACCTTAAGGTAGTGGCAAGTCATATCACTGAAATATAGGGCTTTAGCCAAATTTGTTTCAGAAATAAGTTCTTTTCGGAGTGGACTCATTGTTCGATTATTCAATTGTTCCAGAGTTTTGCGTTCTGGATTCGAATGTTCCAATGTTCGTTTGTTCAGAAACTGTTTTGAATTTATTAATTTATAAAAATTTTGCCATATTTTACTTTTTACCCACCCCTAACCCCTCCCTGCGAGCAAGGAGGGGAACTGAGTTCTACCAATTAATACAAATAACTTAACGGACAATCCCCTCCCTGCCAGCAGGGAGGGGACGAAGGGGAGGGTAAATAAATTAAAATTATACGTTAATAATCAAACACTTAATTTAATTCAAAACAGTTTCTCAAAATTAATGAATAGCTAACCCGATCGTCGAAATACCAGTTGATAAGTCAAGAAAAATACCAAGTCTCTGGTTGAAATGGTACTCAGCACCTGCATGTATGTCAAGAAAAAGAGGGTCCGGAGTATGGTAATAATTTCTGTCGCCATGATAGTTATTATCCCATGAAGTATTTACTATCGCAAACCCCAAAGATCCTGCCAGGTAAAAATCCCATTTGGAATCAGCATGGAGTAATTTATCAAAATAATAGCTGCCTTTAACACCCAGCGGTATGATCGTCTCCCGGTAATGATCGCTTCCGTATGAATAAAAAGTAATAAAAGGAGCCAGTGTAAAATAATTTGCCGCATCGAATTCATAATTGGCAGCAAGCACAGGCATGGAATGTCCTCCGTAATATCCTGAGTATCCCCCGATGCCCAGACCTAAGTTTAAAGTATTTCCATATTTTTCGACCGAAGCCGTTTTCTGGGCATACAGGTTAAAAAACATAACCGATAGAAAGAACATCAAAAAAACGAATTTAATTTTCATCATAATTTGTTTATTATTTTATTTGAATTATTTCACGAAACAAAAATGTGACCTTAGATTCCGGAATGTTGATAAAATTCAGAAATAAGTCACATCGTTCACACATTTCCATACCGGAAGAAAAATCATTCTTAAAGACTTCTGATGATTGTCTGAATCATTTTAAGTCGTCCGATTGCCTTGATAAGATTAGATTTATGAGCAGGAATGGTAATGGACTGGCCCGTTACAAGAAAGGTGGATATTCCATCGATTACAATTTCAGCTTTACCTTCAATGATTTGAGCACAGGTGTCAAAGGGACTGGTTATTTCTGTCGACTCTTCGTCACTGTCAAATAACAATATGCTGGTATCACCGGTTGGCTTTTTCAGTATCGTTTTACTGACAACCGAATTTTGAACGTACTCAATTTCATTCATTATATTTCCTGCTTATTATTTTTGAAGTTCAGGTTAATAATCCTCCCTGCCGCAAGCGGCTCAGAATTAATCCTAAAATGATTAAATAATGTTTGTCTTTAAAATAAATGATACTGATTTAAAAACAAGGATCAACGATTTTTGATTTATAAAGTACGTATAATCATCTGATTTAATGATAACATCAGAAATCTAATATCGTTGACTTAACGAAGCGATTTCACGAATACCTTAAAAAATAAAAAATAGTTGTGAGTAATCAATATTCGTCAATTAAAATATTGAACATGACAGACAGACTAAAAAAATAGTCAATAGTCATCAGTTTAATAATCTAGTGCCTGACGCCTGTAAGTCTATAGTCTATCTGCCTTTCTATTTATTGACCAGAAATATTGATTTTGTTTTTTCTGCACGTTTAGCTGCTTTTGCAGCTCTCTTTTCTTTCAGATTCTTTGCCGGTGCCTTTTTCACTGATTTCTCCTTTCCTTCTTTTTCTTTTGACATAATATTCAATGTTAATAATAAGTTAAAATTGTTGTTAGTCGTTAGTCGTCAGTCGTCAGTCGTACTTAATAATTAGTGTTTAAAATGCGAACAGATTTTCACGAAACAAAGATGAATGCATTCATCCAGGAAAGTGTTACACAATTATGGAAAATAGTTACATTATTCACATATTTTGTGAATCACGGAAATGTACCACAAGGCAAGCACTTAAGATTGTCTTACTGAAGATTTTCAGTTACTTGGTTCCGGAAAATGAAAATATTTTGCCATTCCATCCCTCATGACACATATCAAAAATGCTCCCTAAGAAACATTTTCGACCTTATGAATCAATGGCATTAAGATAAGCAAAGCTCTTACAGAAACAGATATATTCAATGCTTATCAGGGCAGATTGATTCTGTGAAAATCAACAATGAGAAGAACCCCGGACATCAGTTTTCCGTCAGGATCTGGCTGACCAGATTTACTGACTTACGACTTACGACTTACGACTTTCAATGAGGAGGCGTCTCTTCTGTTTTCTGAGGTGGGTTAGCCTGTTGAGGTTGTTGTGGTTGCTTTACTTCTTCTTCCTTTTTTGGCGGATTAATATGCTTAGTCGGTTTTACCTGTTTTTGTTGCTTCATTCCTTCATCTTTTTTAGATGGAACTGTTTGCTGATTTGGATTAGCTTGCTGTTGCTTCACTCCTTCCACGCCTTTTGATGGATTGGCATGCTGGCCTGGTTTGGCCTGCTGTTGCCTCACTCCTTCTGCACCTTTAGATGGACTGGCTTGTTGGCTTGGTTTAGCTTGCTGTTGTTGTTTCATTCCTTCCGTCTTTTTGGATGGATTGGCCTTCTGGCCCGGTTTCACTTGTTGTTGTTTCTCTCCCCCGACCTTATTGGATGGACTTGACAAACGTGGTTGCGAAGCTTTTTGTGCAGCGGGTTGATTTGATTTTTGCATTTTTATTTCAGCAGCCCTTTGCTCTCTGCTCTTTACCTCTTTCATATTTGCCACTTTGGATGGTGCAGGTTTTGCTCCGGCGGAGGTATTTTTCTGCACTTTCGGGCGGTATATCTGTAGCTCATTTTTGTTCATGTTCTGACCGGGCTTACCGCTTTCTTTAATTGCAACAGGAGAAATTGGCCTGCCGATATGTTTTTCCACATCACCTCTTTCAGGACCGGCATTGTATGTTACATCTCGTCCATTTTCAACCCTGGTATTATTTATAACCGTAGAATATTTGATGATGGTAACATTGGTCGAGTGATTCACGTAGTAATGATTGATGTTCCTACGTCCGAAATCCCTGTTTCTTACAAATGTCCAATGATCCTCGGGAACATTATAATCATTGCTATAAGCCATACTGATGCTGACACCAGGCTCTATCGGCGCCCATCCGTAATAATTTGGTGATCTTCTCCAGGTAACCCATCCCGGGCCCCATTCGTTATCAGGAACCCACATCGGACCGTATATTGGATCCATGTGCCAGCGACCATAGTGAAAAGGCGCCCATCCCCAACGGTAATTGGAAACCCATGTCCACCCTTCATCGGTAAATATCCAGTAACCGTTAGTACGGTAAGGAATAAACCCGGGAGCTACATCAGGTAACCAAACATATCCATAATCAGGGTTATCTACCCAGGTACCATAAGGACTTAATTCATCATAAAATACCTGGAAATTGACAGCCCCTTCCTGTGCTGAAACTTTTTGCGGTGTAATCCACGATCCTATGCTGATTAATAGGAAAAGCGAAATAATTTTACTAAAAGTATTCATAAATTTTATTTTAATGATATTTTTATTCTGCAAATATAAATACTCTTAAAAGAATATTATTAAGAAACTGTTTTGAATTTTTACCGGATGATTTTCTGCATTTTTTTCTTCATACTTTTTGTCGTCACAAAAAGTATGCAAAAAAGACTTAACGAATTGAACTCGTTCCGTCTCGTTCCTCGACTTCACTCGAACAACAATTCGTTGATAAGGAATTTATTTTTTATGCTTCGCATTCATATTTTATAACAATTGCTTGTAAAAAAGATTTGATTTTTTCAGCTATCCCAAATTAGTGCAAATCACATCGGGCGACAGGGAAACCGCCTCAGATTAATTTGCGTGGAATTCAAAGAAAATTTGTGTGCGAAGGAACTGGCAAGCAGCCCACAAGTACCGGCGGAAGATTTATAATTTATGGTAACATGCAAATTCCGGTACGGCTTGGGCTGCGCGTAGACAAATTTTCTGTAGAATTCAGCAAATTCATCTGCAGCGGAGATTTTTCTTTGTTACTTTCTTTTGATGGTTGCAAAAGAAAGTAATAATCAGTAATTTAGTATATATTGAAATTATCAATATAAAGAGTAGACCTGCCAGCAGGGATGGGAAAAAAGGGGAGGGTATTAAACACAACTTAATATAATATTAATCAAGCGCATAAGACAATATTCTAAACTTTATTATAATATTAACAACAGTTTCTAACCAATCTCTGAAATATTATTTCATTCACAAATTGTCAAGCGCAATGCGTCTTTTGTGCCTGAGCTGCCTGAAAAAGGTGGGCGTTAAGCCTGTGATTTTTCTGAATTGGTTAGATAAATGCGCCACGCTGCTGTAGTTAAGCCTGTAGGATATTTCGGTAAGATTAAGTTCATCATATATAAGCAGTTCCTTTACGCGTTCAATTTTGTGAAGGATAATGTAATGTTCAATAGTAATCCCTGTTACCTCTGAAAAAAGGTTGGCAAGATATGTATAGTCATATTTAAGTTTCTCACCGATATAAACAGAATTCTTTGTTTTGGGCATTTCTTCTGAATAATGTATCATCTCAACGATGACGCTTTTTACTTTTTCAATCAGGTTGGATTTCCTGTCGTCCATCAGTTCAAGCCCTGATTTCAATAAAGAAGTTTTCAACTGTGCACGCTGTTCAGCGCTGATATGGCCTTTGACCTCCACCTCTCCTAAATCAACCACTCCATATGACAACCCGAGTCTGTCCAGCTCTGATTTCACCATCATCTTACAGCGGATGGAAACCATGTATTTAATGTAGAGTTTCAAGCTATTCTTTCTTATTAGTCTGTCTATAAAATCAATGAAACTGATTTAAGAATAAAGATCAGAGACTTTTGAATTATGAAGAATGTGTATTCATCTGATTTAATGATAACAACAAAAATCTAAAATGGTCAATTGATATTCATCAATCAAAATATTGAATATTATGGACAGAATCTATTATGGACAGAATCTAATTAACAATTTTTTTGTCATTCTGTTTAATTCCGAATTTATGTCAACAATATGCAAATTTGAAAGCAGCTAACAATCAGCTTTTTGTATCCTAATTTACCCTAGCTATTCCTGCTGTCACATTACAACCAGATTCCGTGATTACAATTTTAATATTATTATGCTCATTGAATATCAACTATTTAAAAATCCCGGTTGTTCAATCCTAAAAACAAATATAAGCATTTTTTTGATAAAAACAAACGTAGAAAGCTTCCAATATCAATTAAATGATAAATATTTTAATATTTACCACATAGTCACATAGATAACATAGTCAGTAAATACTAAGAAACTGTTTTGAATTTATTAATATTTAAAATCTTGCTATATTTTTAATTTTACCCACCCCTAACCCCTCCCTGCGAGCAAGGAGGGGAACTGAGTTCTGCCAATTAATACAAATAACTTAGCGGACAATCCCCTCCCTGCCAGCAGGGAGGGGACGAAGGGGTGGGTACATAAATTAAAATTATACGTTAATAATCAAACACTTAATAAAATTCAAAACAGTTTCTAAGTATTTCTATATATTTCTATGTATTACAATGTATTTCTATGTATTTCTATGTATTTCTATTTGTGACTATGTGGCTATGTGGTATATACATATGAAAACAGTGTGTTGTGAAACATGAATCATTTTATTGTTTAATCTTTTATTCTTTAATTAATTTGTTCTGAATCGTCCATTTTATTAAACTCTTTCAGAGAAAATAAAAATTATTAAATTTTAATGATATGAAAACATTGTTACGCCTTTGTATTTCAGTTATTTTAGTAATTGTTATTTCGGTATCGTCCTTCGGACAGTGGCAAGCGGTGAACACACCCTTTAACGGAGCCAGTGTATGGTTTTTTGCAAGCTATGGTACCAGCATCCTTGCCAGTACTGATGACGGCATTTATCAATCCTCTGATAATGGCATAAGCTGGAGTTATTTTGGATTATCAGGTATGGGCCCATATTATATCGCGGTATACGGGACTGATATTTATGCTTCAACCTGGGGAAATGGTTTGCTCAGGTCATCCGATGGCGGGTCAACCTGGAATCTACTCGCCAATGGAATTAATTCACCTTTCATCAATGGAACAGTCATTAACGGAGCAGATTTGTTTGTGTGTGCTGATGATGGTTTGTACCGTTCCAGCGACAACGGAAACACTTTCACCCAAATGGATTTGGGAGTCAGTACAGGAGTGACCGATGTTTATATTGACAACTCTACCATTTTAGCAGCTACATACAATGGCGCCTTTAAATCTGATGATTATGGCGCCACATGGTCACAAATAGATGCCTTTGGTTATATGTGGGTAGATCAGTTTATAAATATAGGAGGAATACTCTATGTACCTACCTGGGGAGGATATGGTTTATATTATTCAACGGATGGGGGAATGTCATGGATTCCTGTTACAGGTTTCCCCGAATCCTTATCAAATATCATGTATTCTTATGAAAATTTCAAATTTGTATGTACAAATAGTGGCGTATACATTTCAAAAAATGGAACAGACTGGTTTGAATTTAACGACGGGTTGAATGCTGCCTACTACTTAACTGGTATGTATTTTACCAATGATCATATTTTTACCGGAGGAGCTTATTCGGGCTTATGGACGAGATCAATGTCAGATCTGCAGGCTTCTGCATTAACAAATCCTGCATCGTATATCACCGATCATCAGGCAAACCTGAACGGATCAGTAAATCCAGCCGGAAACGAGACCACTGTATCATTTGAGTATGGTACAACAACATCCTATGGTTACGAAGAGCTGGCTGCACAAAGCCCTGTGAACGGATTCACCCAGACACCGGTGACCGCAATAATTACAAACCTTCAATCTGGCACATTGTATCATTTCAGAATTAAAACTATAAATAACCCCGACACTTTGTTCAGTGCAGACGATACTTTTACTACTAACACAACAATATTCGATATCACCGGAATTACCCTGCCCGCATGTGGTTATGGAGGTTTTACCAAATGGGCCGACGTCAATAATGATGGCAGGCCTGATCTGCTGGTTGCCGGCGGAAATCAAACGGGCGCTAACGCAGTTACAAAACTTTATTTCAATAATGGCAACGGCTCATTTACCCTTTCTGCCCAGCAGTTTCCGGGTGTTGTTTATGGATCAGCCGCATTTGGCGATTATAACAACGACGGATATCTCGACCTTATTCTCTCAGGTTATGACGATTCAGGTCATAATATTTTAAAAATGTACAGAAATAACGGCAACGGCACTTTTACTGAAACAAATAATTTTGTAGGATACCGCCGGAGCGATGTGGCCTGGTTCGATTATAACAATGACGGGTATCTCGATTTTATCGTCTGCGGTTATACAAATACCAGTAAAACAAGCGTTTATAAAAATAATGGAGATGGTACGTTTACCATTCAACCGGATATTCAGATACACGGATTATTTGACGGTTCAATATCCATTGCCGATTACGATAAGGACGGATTTGCCGATATCCTGATCTGCGGCTATGACTATTCCTCACCAGCTACGCTGGTTTACAAGAATGACGGGAATGGCAATTTTATTGAACAGACCAGTATTCTGCTTACAGGAACCTATTATGGCAATGCAGTATGGGGAGATTATAACAACGACGGTTATCCCGATATTCTGATAAACGGTATTACACAACCAACTTACGACTACTCGGATTCGTATTCCATTTCAAAAGTATATCTGAATAATGGAAACGGAAGCTTTACCGAACAAAATATCAACCTGATACCTGCAGGAGGCAAAGATGTAAACACTAAAGGGGTTTCCGCCTGGGTGGATTATGATAACGATGGCTGGTTAGACATCGCCCTTGCAGGTAATTCCTACAATTCATATTATTACGAAAGTCCTTCGTTCAACCTCTACCATAATAACCACGACAATACCTTCAGCCTGGTATATGTACCTGAGATACCGCCGATTCTTTCCGGTTCAATGTCTTTTGCCGATTATGATAATGACGGAAAAATGGACCTTGTTTACACAGGTGTTATTGCTTCCGGAACAGTTTCGGAAATATTCCATAATGAAGCATCTGCAGTAAACACAGTTCCTTCGGTTCCTACCGGATTAAGTACCGTGGTAAATGGCGCAAATGTTACTTTTAACTGGAATAAAGCAACAGATACCCAAACACCGGTGGACGGACTGACTTATAACCTGAGATATGGAACCACACCGGGGGGAATTGACAGAATTTCACCCTTGTCGGATGAAAACTCCGGTTACAGAAAGGTCATGCAAATGGGTAATGCATTCCAGGATACCAGCATTACCATTAAAAATTACAACAACGGCACCTGTTACTGGAGTGTTCAGGCATTGGACAATAATTTTGCCGGATCGGGTTTTGCGCCCGAACAATCCCTGGTTTTGGACAGTGTTCCCGTGACTCCTCCGGCATTATTCCAGTTTCAGCCTAATATCATTATTCCCGGTTTCATTTACAGTAAACTTGCCTGGGGCGAATATAATAACGACAATAACCTTGACCTGCTGATTGAAGGATCGGCCGGGCAAAATATTGCAGATGACTATTATACTGATATCTACACAAACAATGGCGACGGCACTTTCACGAAAGATATAAATGCAGGCCTGCTGGGATTGGAAGGCGGTTCGGTGAACTGGGCTGATTTCAACAATGACGGATTGCTTGATATCTTAATTACCGGGTTATCAAAGAATCAGGGTGATAAATCGCTTGTTTACTTTAATAACGGAGATGGCAACTTCACCCTGCAGGCAGAATTGTCAGGGGTCGAAGACGGAGGAGCCGATGTTGGGGATTTCAATAACGACGGATATCCTGATATCGTTGTGAATGGCGCTTCGAACAATTTTTACAACCGTATTACGAAAGTTTATATGAACAACAAAAACGGAACATTCACGGAAATGACCTATGCCAATCTTCCCGGAACCATCACCGGTTGTGTTAAATGGTTTGATTATGATAATGACGGCTATCTTGACCTGATCATTACCGGTGAAAATAACCAGTATCAGAATATTTCAAGTATTTACAAGGGATTTGGAAACGGGCACTTTGAGCTTCAGAGTATACCACTTACCACCATGTACTATAATTCCATTGACTGCGGGGATTATAATAATGACGGGTACACGGATATATTGATGATTGGCCAGACAGGTTATAATACTTCCGTACTTGCCGGAAAATTGTACAGAAACAACGGCAATGGCACATTCAGCGATTCAGGAATTGATATCAACGGTTCATATTTTGGTTCGGGAATTTTCGGCGATGTGAATAACGACGGATGGCTTGATATGCTGGTGACGAGCGAAATGCCTGATAATACTCATGAAATTGATATTTACCTTAGCAACGGCGATGGAACATTTAACTTGCAGGATCAATTGAACATTCCCGGCATTTATAATGGATGTGCCGCATTCGGTGATTTTGACAATGACGGGAAACTCGATTTTGCCCTGACCGGTATCACACCGAGCGGCTTATTCACCGGGATTTATAAAAATACCACCCCGAATGAAAATATAGTGGCCGGACCACCTTCAATCAGTAATGTTGATATAACCGGACAAAAAGCAACTATCACCTGGACACCGGGTACTGCAAATACCACCCCTGTTTCAGGGCTCAGTTATAACGTAAGTATCGGTGAGAGCCCGACAACTGTCGAAGGCTTATCACCAATGGCTGATCTCAGCACCGGTTACCGCAGAGTGGTCAGTACCGGTAATGCCGGATTGCTGACCGGTATCTCTGTAAAAGACCTAAAACCAGGCACCACCTATTACTGCAATGTCCAGGCAATTGACCATTCGTTTGCCGGTTCACTATTTTCGTCAGCCGGAACTTTCACCACCACGAATGCACCGATTGTACAGACAAAATCTGCAACCGTTATGACCACAAATTCTGCAATGCTTCAGGGAATGGTCAATGCAAATGGTTTGCTTACTACCATTTACTTTGAATATGGCATCAATACCGGTTATGGTAATTCAACTGCAGCAGTTCCTGCCTCGATGTCCGATACGATATTGACCCCGGTGAGTGCAAATATCAGCGGACTATTATCAGGCACGGCCTATCATTTCAGACTGGTGGCAGAAAATTCAGATGGTTTGGTATATGGTGATGACATGGAATTCAATACCCATATATTTGAAGAAAGCGGGATCAACATACAATCCACAAGGTATGGAAGTGTTGAATGGGGAGATGTGAATAACGACGGCTATCCTGACCTTCTGATAACCGGGGCAACCAGCAGCGGTATAAATAGTTTAATTACCAGGCTTTACATGAATAACGGGAATGGCACTTTTACCCAGGCCAGTTTCCCTGCTCCCGGTGTACGAAACAGTAGTACCGCATTTGGTGATTACAACAACGATGGCTGGCTTGATGTACTGGTTATGGGTACTAAATTTGGTATGGGTTCGAATACTATTACTAAAATATACCGGAATAACGGCGATGGGACATTTACTGACAGCAATATCAGTCTCCCGGGATATTCATATGGGGATGTAAAATGGTTTGATTATAACAATGACGGGAATCATGATCTGATCATCAGTGGTTATTCTTCTGGCGGATACGTGACAAAAATATTTAAAAATAACGGAGATGGAACTTTCACCGAACAGACAGGTACTAATATTATAGGGTTGGATTATGCAACAATTGATGTGGCCGATTACGACAGAGATGGGTTTACCGATGTACTCATCAGCGGATTGGTCGGTCCCCCTTCTTATACATATATGACCCGTATTTATAAGAATAACGGGGATGGCAGTTTCACACTTCAGAATACATCTTCGATTGATGGAACCGAAAGGGGAACATCCTCATGGGGAGATTTCAATAACGACGGATATCCTGACATACTGGTCAATGGTTGGGATAATGATAACGGAGAATCTGTCACATTAATATATCAGAATATGGGTGATGGAACATTCTCACTTCTTGAGGGAACAAATTTTACCGGTTGTGCCGATTACAACTGGAAAGGTACTTCAACCTGGGTTGATTTTGATAACGATGGCTGGCTCGATGTTGCTGTTACCGGCGATAACGATACTCCGCCAGACTGGAATGATTATCCCACATTTGCCCTGTACTGCAACAATCATGACAATACATTCAGCCTGGTGTCCACTCCTGAAATACAGCCGGCATACGACGGTGTGATGTCATTTGCAGATTATGATAATGACGGGAAAATGGATTTTGTTCTTCAGGCTTATGATTTCGACAACAACCCTCAATATACGGCTCATTTATACCGCAATATGACCCATATTGCCAATACTGCACCTGTGACTCCTGACGGACTGACCGCATTGAACGTTGGTACCGATATCATCTTCAGCTGGAATAAGGCTTCTGATGCAGAAACCCCGCAAAACGGCCTGGGTTATAATCTCAGGGTCGCCGATTTTCCCGGCGGAGCCGACAGGTTATCCCCGATGTCGGATGTTAATGATGGACACCGGCAGGTCGTTCACATTGGAAATGCATCACAGGACACCAGCATTACATTGCATGGATTTACAAACGGTTCTTACTACTGGAGCGTTCAGAGTCTGGATAACAATTATGTCGGTTCTGCATTTGCACCTGAACAGTCTCTCAATATACTGCACTGTTCTGTTTTAAATTATTTGCCTGAGAAATGTGTGACTTATATCGGGAATTACTCTGACCTGGGAAGCAATGGATCACAAATCCTCACAGACAATACTGATGATGCCAATTCAAACCCGGTAGATATTGGATTTTCTTTCAGTTTCGATTGCCAGGATTTTACCCAGTTTGTTCTGAATACTAATGGATTTATCAAACTTGGAAATACCAATCCTTCATCTGCTGCTCTATTCCCTCCGGCAGCAGATAACGGTGGAACGCTTTTTGCAAGCGCCAATCCTGCTGATGCCAACCTGATCATTCCATTTAATTATGACCTGATTGGCAATGCCAATACCGAATACCGGGTTTATACCTCAGGAACAGCGCCAAACAGAATTTGTACCATACAGTATAAGAACCTGACGGAAAAAACAACCATTCCTTCTGTTCAGTATGATAATATTGAATTTCAGATCAGACTTTATGAAACAACCAATGTGATTGAATTTGTTTATGGTACCTGGACACCTTCACTGAATGCATCTGCTTATAAGGGAGCGGGCTGCGGATTAAAAGGATCTGATTATACTGTCAACCAGGTACTTGCAGTCAGAAAAAATTCAGGAACTGCCTGGGGAAGTATTACGTTTCAGGCTGGTAATTACCCTGCAGGATCTTATGGTTTTAATTTCGGTAATCCTCCGGCACGCCCGGCACCTGAAGTGGGCCGTACTTTCCGTTTTTCACCTCTTTCACCCACCGATGCCACAGTGGTTCAGCTTTATGCAATGGGCAAACTTCCTATACCAACCGGAGTACCTAACGATATTACCGGTATCATTAAAAATTCAGGAACGGACAATCTGCTGAATTATCCTGTTTACCTGAATATCACCGGTGCAAACACTTATTCAGATACTGCATATATTGACCACCTGGCGCCCAACGAATCCACAAATATCAGCTTTGCCGGATTTTTCCCTGCTTACCTCGGATGGAACACTGTCAGCATTTCAGTTCCCGATGACGGTTTCAATTATGATAATTCAAAACATTATGGACAATGGGTAAATGAAGATACTTATTCATATGCCGACACCACTCCTCCGGGAAATTACAACTGGGGCTTCGGTACCGGTGCCGGGATTTTTCTGGTAAGATACAATGTGAACGGAATAAAACGTGTATCACAGGTGCGTGCGAGGATTTCGAATTATGATTTTAATGTCGGCCATACAGTTTATGGAGTCGTTGTCAGTCCTGATGGCACCATCATCGGGCAATCGGATAATTATGTGATCACTGCCGCAGACAAAGGCCAGTATGTGACTTTTACCATCAATAACCCGCCATTGGTCAGTTATGGGGATTTTTATGCCGGAATGGCTCAGACCAGTAACGGATCATCATATTATCCTTTGGTTGTGCAACCCGAAGCCCCTGGACGACCTAATGCATATTATGGAACGGGGTTAAGCGGCGGAACAATCAGTATGGTTCAACCCTCTTCAGGAGTGAGATATGTAATTGAAGCATCGGTGACCGAACCTGCAGAACCTGTTGCAATTCCTGATCAACTCTTATATTGTGCCGGCGACAGCATCTCCGTTTCATTTACCACGCTGATGACCTTCAATCCCGGAAATGAATTTACGCTTGAATTGTCTGACCAGTATGGTGATTTCTCCAGCCCTGTGATTCTTGGGACAAGTTCTGAAAGCCCGGTAAAAGAACTCATTCCTGGTAATATCCCTTATGGAACAGGTTACAGGGTCAGGATCAATGCATCCGATCCTTCCACTACCGGTATTGATAACGGAGAAGATATTATCATCAATAATCCGGTCTACACTGAAAGCCTAGATATCCAGGTGCCATTCGAAAGCCTGCTCACGAGTAACAGCCCTGTTTGTGGAAATTACGATCTGTTACTGCAATCACCATTTATCGCTGATGCTCATTATTCATGGACAGGTCCGGATGGATTTATTTCCACTGACCAGAATCCTGTTATTCATAATGCCACACTTGTAACCGCAGGTGATTACACTCTTGTGGTCATCAAAAATGGCTGCTATTCTGAACCATTTAATATTGATGTTGAAGTTATTCCAGTTATTGTTCCTCAGATTACCGTGAACGGAGGTACAGTGATCTGTCTTGGGGATTCAGCCGGGCTCAGCGCTGTGACTATCCCGGGGTTCAATTATCAATGGCAGCTTAACGGACAGAATATCGAGGGAGCAACCGGTGCAACATATAAAGCTTATATGACAGGAAGTTACACAATTACCCTGATTGCATCCTGTGGTAATTTTATTTCTGATGCTGTTCAGATTACTGTAACTGATCCTCTGAACGGGCTTGGATTCGTTAACCAGCAGGGACTCATTGCTTATTATCCTAACAATGGAAATGCCAATGACGCCTCAGGCAACGGGTTCAATGGAACAGTTAATGGCTGTTCACTTACCACTGATAAGGATGGCATTCAGAATCATGCGTATTATTACAACTATGGAAATTACATCAATTATGGCACTATGCCGGGCATTTCGTTCGGTGAAGAACTAACTGTCTGTGCCTGGGTAAATCCTTCCAATTTTTATGAGTATGGCGGCATCGTTACCAAAGGAAGCGGTGGATATGAAGATTTTACACTGGTCACACAGGACGACCAGAGGTTCCACTTCAGGTCAAATTGGCCAAATAACTGGTACGACATGCCTTCTGCTCCTCATTCTACAGGGCAATGGTATTTTCTGACCGGTGTATTTGACCATGGAACCGCAAGTATCTATGTGAATGGTGTGCTTGAAAATTCCGGAACATGGGGTATGAGCTCGTTAAGTAACCCTTCCGACTCCTGGCTTTCAACCGGTGTTAACCAGCCCGGAAGCTGGGAATATTTTACCGGTACTATTGATGAAGTGAGATTATACAACAGGGTACTGACAAATGAGGAAATCGGGTTATTATACTCTTCAGCGCCCAATATCGTTGCCGGTGTCAATCCTGTGTGCCTTGGCGGAACACTCCAGCTTTCGGCTCAAACGATTCAGGGCGCTTCTTATTCGTGGTCTGGTCCCGAAGGTTTTTCATCCAATGAACAGAATCCCGTGATAACCGGTATGACTGACAACCAGGCAGGCGATTACAATTTAGTCGTCACTAACAATGGATGCTCTACGCAACCCATGTCCGTTCATGTACAGGTTATCGAACCACCGGTTGTAGATCTCGGGCCAGATCTGACCATATGCCAGAATTCGGATTATACACTTGATGCCGGAAATGCAGGCAGTACCTTCGTCTGGAACAACGGTTCCACAAACCAGACTCTCACTGTTTCAGATCCGGGTACATACTCAGTGACAGTCACCAGTACTTATGGTTGTGTATCATCTGATGAAGTTGTTGTCAATAATCTATCCCCGGTTCTGATCAATCTTCCCGATACGATAATAGCGGGTTGCGGTACTGACTCATATATGCTTGATGCAGGTGCAGACTTTACTTCATACTACTGGAATACCGGTGAATATTCTCAAATAAAATATGTGTATGGAACCGGCATTTATACAGTTACTGTCACTGATCCTGACGGATGTATAGCCAGTAAAACAGTATTTGTGAGCCTGCTTCCCCCAATTGCACAATCCTCGCAGACAATATGCTACGGCTCATCGACCATCATGTCAATGTCTGACACTTCATTTTCAGTTGCAAGTGATTATTCAGTGAAAGCTACACCTTACTGGTATCCGGGATGGGAACAGCCCGGCTTTGATGATAGTTACTGGAATAATGCCATTTATGCAGGATGTACGGGTGTTGTTCCGGGTTCAAACCGGATTTGGTGCAACCCTTATGGTGGGAATGCCTATTTCAGGAAAAGCTTCAATTTAATGGCTATGCCGGAATCTGCGCCTATCCTGATTACCGCTGATGACGGATTTGATCTTTATGTAAACGGATCATTTGTGGGCAGCGGAGGAAGCTGGGGTTATTTCTACCCGTTTGATATATTGCCTTACCTGCATACCGGTGAAAACCTCATAGCTGCTGACGCAGGAAACAGCTATAGTTGCTACCAGCTTACCTTCAGGGCAGATTTCAATCATGTCGGAATTTATTCATATCTTTGGTCAACCGCTGAAACATCACAGGCAATTAATGTTTCTCCCCTGGTAAATACGAGTTATTATGTGACTGTAAGCGATGGAATCCAGTCATGCACCGACAGCGTTACAGTTAATATTAATCCTTTGCCCCAGTTATCATTGCAGGATACCATACTGGTAGCTTGCGAAACAGCATCATTTCAGCTTGATGCCGGCGGTGGGTACGATTATTATGCCTGGAATAACGGTGGGACCGCAGAAACACTCGATGTGCAGGGTTCCGGCAGGTATTCAGTGACGGTTACTGATGAAAACGGATGCAATGGCAGCGACACAACTTTTGTCAGTTATATTAACTCATCCATTCTTCAGGATGATATCTGGCTTTGTTCCGGTTCATCAGTACTGATCAATAACACAGGTTTCTCAGCATACCTTAATCAGAACCAGGCCGGTGTGTACCAATACGATAGTTTTGAAGGCGGGCCGGGCAGTCCGGACGATTGGTTCAGCCGCGATGGAGTAGATCCTGACATTACAAACAGTACTTCTTACACAGGAAATTATTCACTTCACATGTCGTCTCCCTGGGGCGGTGATTTCGAAAATGGCAGTTATCTCGAACCCGGTCAGGCATATGGATTTTATACAAATGATTATCCCTATATGAGCATGGCGTACAAAATACCTGAAGGAACCATTGTTAATATGCTGGTGTATATTCAAAATTTTGGCAATTGGCATTCTATTACGATGAACCAGGGTGAAAGTCCATGTTCCTATCCGAAAATAGCCTCATGGAATGAAGGTGGCGCTTTGATCACGGATAATCAATGGCACTTTAAAACTATCAACCTGCGCGACCAGATGAATGACATTCTTGGAACAGGTAATTACTATGTTACTGCAATCATCTGGTACGACGGTGGCTGTGAAACACCGGTCACCGGTGAATTCTGGATTGATGATTTTATGATAACCCGGGAAGCGCCAATAAATCCTAATTCAGTATATTCATTATCCTGGTCAACAGGCGCTACGACTTCATCCATTATGGTTTCACCGATTGAAGACAGCACATATTACCTGACTGTTACTGACGGTATCCAGAGTTGCACCGACAGCGTTACTGTCCATATAAATCCATTACCGATATTCTCTTTACCTGATACGGTTTATGTTCCCTGTGGTACTTCATCTTATGATTTAAATGCAAGTGAGGGATTTGTAGGTTACCTGTGGAGCAATAATGCTACTGATGACTCAATCAATATTTTCACATCCGGCACTTATGCGTGTACAGTTACTGACCAGAACGGCTGTATTTCTTCATCACAAAGCACAATCAGCATTATTCCTCCTTTAATGACTCATGAGCAAACAATCTGCCAGGGCAATAATGCAATGATCTTTTCAAATATAGTAGATGATAACAACCTGGTTGCTTATTATCCTTTTAACGGAAATGCCATTGATGAAAGCGGAAATGGTCACGATGGTTCGGTATATGGCGCCCAACTGATCTCAGACCGCTTCGGACAGTCAAACTCCGCTTATTATTTTAACGGTTCAAGCTATATTGAAACTGCTAATTCAAATGGAATGAATTTCAGCGGGGCATTTACCGCATCTGTCTGGATAAATGTAAATTATTATACCGGTGAAAATATAGTAATCATCGGAAAACATTATTGCGGGTATAAAAACGGCTGGTTTATCACACATAATGGAAGCGGGTTTGCGTTTTACATTGGTGGTTCCAATCAACTTCACACCACCCAGTCTTATATTGATGGAAACTGGCATCATGTGGTTGCAGTTTTTGATGGCTATTATCAATATTTATATGTTGACGGGGCGCTTGATAACTACCAACCCACTTCTCCCGAATGGGGCAATAGCGCTCCGGTCAGATTTGGTGTGGCAAACTGTTCTTACTACAGAGGAGGGATCGATGATATAGCAATCTTCAGCAGGGCTTTATCTGCACAGGAAATATCAGAGTTCTATTCCACCAATAATCTTAGCGCTGTGAATTACAATTATTCATGGTCAACAGGAGAACAAAACTCGAATATTAATGTATCACCTTCCGAAACTACAACTTATTATGTAACTATAACGGATGGAATGCAAAGCTGTACTGACAGTTTCACTGTAAATATCAATCCTATCCCTGAACTATCATTGCAGGACACAATACTTGTGCCTTGCGGAACATCATCTTACCAACTTGATGCCGGTGATAATTTAGCTTCATATTTATGGAGCACTGGTGAACAGTCATCATCAATCCCGGTTGGTATTTCCGGTACTTACAGTGTGACAGTCAGTAACGGGTTTGGCTGTACCAGGACAGATTCGAGCATGGTAAGTATTATTCCTCCATTTATTCAGGAAGATACTGCTATATGCACCGGATCTGATGTTTTGCTGGGATTAGACGTTCAACAGTTTACCAGCCCGGGAGTAAACAGTTTTAATTTCACATGGTCAACTGCTGAAACTTCTGCAGATATTACTGTTTCTCCCACCGAGACAAGCACATATTTTGTAACGATCACTGATGGCATTCAAACCTGTACCGACAGCATCACGGTAAATATCAATCCATTGCCACAGTTATCATTACAGGATACTATCCTCGTGCCTTGCGGAACAACATTATTTCAACTTGATGCCGGAGGAGGATACAGTTATTATTCCTGGAATAATGGCGGAACTGCAGAAATGCTTGATGTACAGGGTTCCGGCAAGTTTTCGGTGACGGTTACCGATGAAAATGGATGTAAAGGAAGTGACACGACCATGATAAGTTATATCAATTCACCCATTCTTCAGAATGACCTTTGGATGTGTCCCGGGTCATCTGTACAACTTTCATCTACAGGTTACTTACCTTACACTGACCTGAACCAGGCCGGAGCATATGATTATGATAATTTCGAAGGCGGGCCGGGCAGCCCTGACGACTGGACCAGCCGCAACGGAGTAGACCCGGACATCACGAATACTACGTCCTACACAGGAAATTATTCACTTCATATGCCATCTCCCTGGGGCCGGGATTTTGAAAGTGGCAGTGGCCTCGAACAGGGACAGCCCTATGGATTTAATACCGATGATTATCCCTACATGAGCATGGCATACAAAGTACCTCCCGGAACACTTGTAAATATGCTGGTATTAATTCCCGGCTATAGCTGGTGTTCAATCACCATGACACAGGGAGAAACTCCGTGTACCTATCCTAAAGTTGCCTCATGGAATGAAGGTGGTGATTTAATTGCAGATAATCAATGGCACTTTAAAACCATCAACCTACGCGACCAGATGAATGCCATTCTTGGAACAGGCAATTACTATATCACTGCCGTTATCTGGCATACCGGTGGCTGTCTGCCTGGTCCTGCCGGTGAATTCTGGATCGACGATTTTATGATCACGCATGACGTGCCGGCTGATCCCAGGTCAGTATATTCATTCTCATGGTCGACAGGTGATACTACAACTTCAGTTAATGTCACACCTGTTGAAACTACCACATATTACCTGACGGTATCTGACGGTATGCAGAGTTGCACCGACAGCGCAACTGTTCATGTCAATCCGCAGATTGTGTCATCATTGCCTGATACTTTGATTGTACCTTGCGGAGATCATTCCGCAATACTTGATGCGGGAACTGGTAATTATTCTTATCTCTGGAATACCGGAGAAATAACAGAAGCAATAAATGCATACAGTACAGGTACTTATAGTGTAACTCTTTCAGATGAAAACGGATGCCAGGGCACACATGAAACATATGTAAGCATTATTCCGGGAATTTTACAGTCAGATACAGCAATATGCTATGGTTCAGGCATTGAAATTGGAATAATCCCGGATAACACATCGGCATATTATCCTTTCAATGGTAATGCAAACGATCAGAGTGGAAATGGTAATGATGGAACTGTTTATGGCGCTTCACTGACTAATGATCGTTTTAACAACCAAAATTCTGCATATAGTTTCAGCGGTAATGGTGATTATATATTAGTTGCAGATCCTGTTCCTGCTGATTTGCAGATACAGAATGAAATTACTCTTTCGGCCTGGATTTTCGTTACTGATATTCCTTACGGTGATCTCGGTTTGATAGCAGGAAGCCAATATGATGGAACCGGGTCAGGTGCAAGTATTTTCTTCGATGGACGTACAAGTCCTGATGGTCAGCCATCACCTCCCGGCCACATTCATTTCCAGATCGGAAATGGTTCCTGGCACACTACCAATTCAAATTCAACCGTTCCTTTAAATCAGTGGGTATTAATTACTGCCACAAGAAAAGCAAATGAGAACGGGAAAATCTATTATAACGGGGTTTTACAACCTTCCAACAGTGCACCCTGGAATGGTGAAATAACTTATTATGGTTCATGGTTAGCAATAGGACGGCAAAAAGATCTTTATCGTCCGTTTAATGGAATGATCGACGAAGTAAGAATATACAACCGTGCTCTTTCTCAGCAGGAAATTCTGTCACTTTATAATTATGACGGTATTTATTCATACAACTGGTCAACCGGCGAAACCAGTGCATCTGTTATGCAATCGCCACATGAAAATACCACCTATTATGTCACGGTTACCGACGGAACCCAGACTTGTTCCGATAGCGTAACTGTTCATGTTAACACCATCCCAGAAATAAACCTCGGGGTGAACCTTACAAATTGCAATAATAGCCCAATGACCCTCGATGCAGGCAACCCCGGAGCAAATTTCCTCTGGAACGATGGCTCCACCGGGCAGACGCTCGGAATTACAGGATCAGGAACATATTCTGTAACCGTTTCAAATAATAACTGTTCAGCATCCGGTGAAGTATCCGTCATTTATTACCCGCCGCTCAGCGTTGACCTTGGCAATGATACCACTCTTTATACCGGAAATTCAATAATACTCGATGCCGGCCCGGGAGGCGAAGATTATTTGTGGTCAACCGGTGAGACTACACAAAGCATTGTGGCTTCAACAACCGGAACTTATTCTGTAACCGTTACGAATCCTTGCGGCAGCGAGTCTGACGAAATTAATGTGACCGTGATAAATCCTCCATTGATTGAAGTACATCCTTCATCAATTACTGCAATTCTGAATTACGGGGAACCCGGCTCGCAAACCTTCACCATAATTAATTCAGGTAATGATAACCTGTCGTTTGATATTACAGATATTCCATGGTGGTTTGGTTTATCGCAGACTAACGGAATCATTGCCCCCGGCAATTTTGAAGAAATAACCGTCAGTTTTGCCAACACCCTGCCCGGTAGTGATTACTACGATTTGCTGAACATCTATTCCAATGATCCTGCCAACCCTCTTATAAACCTGCCGGTGTACCTCACCGTTTACCAGCCTTTGATGTACGTGACGCCAACTGATATCAACTTCGGAACGGTAGTTAAAAACTTTACTTCTTCCATAAATGTATCGCTGGTAAATAATGGAAATGCTGATATTACCGTGAACAGTATAACAACCATGGCGCCTTTCTCAGTCGGTTCATTTGATGCGGTAGTTCATGCAGGAACAACCATGAATGTTGCGGTAAACTTTACTCCAACTGCTACAGTAATTTATCACAAAACACTGAGCATCAGTACATCGTTTGGAAACTTCAGTGTTGACCTGCATGGAACAGGACAGAACCCTGCGCCGGGCTGGTCTTTCTCATTCACTGATCATAACTTTGGATATACCGATACTGCCACGGGTGCTACAACATTGCTGACAATTAACAATACAGGCAATGTACCGGTGAACATCACCAATGTAGTATCAAGCAGCCCGCATTTCACAATTTCGGAAACTGCATTTACCATACCTGTCGGTAGCAACCACAATGTCCAGATCGGGTTCAATCCCAATGCCCTCATCAGTTATTCAGGAGTACTTAATTTCTCTTCAAATAATTGCGGAACAAAGCTGGTCACTCTTGAAGGGATCGGTATGATGCTTACTCCGCCACCGCAACTAACCTATGATGATTCCATTCCATTCAATGGCTCTGATGGAGTTGCCCCAACGGTCGGGCCGACTTCACAGCACTTTGAGTATTCAGTTATTTACACCGATCCGGACAATAATCCGCCGATGGCCGGCTATCCGAAAATAGGGATTGATGTGAATGGCGACGGCGATTTCCTCGATTCAGGTGAAGGGTGGATCACCATGTCTGAGACCGATGCTTCGGATCACAATTACATTGATGGTAAAAAATATGTATATTATACCACTTTCCCTGCTTCACCCTATTATGCTTATAGTTATAAAGCTTATAATCAGTTTGGCGATGCTGCCATAGGCGAAGCCACACAATACCGCAGCGGTCCGCTGGTAAGCAATAATATGCTTGATCTTCTCATCTATGCCAATGATATCACATTCTCAGACCCTACACCTGCCATCGGACAGGAAATCACCATCTATGCCAACGTACATGATTATTCTGATTATCCGGCCGATACACCTTTCGTCGTGCAGTTCTGGGCTGAAGACACCCTGATAGGTGAGCAGACCGTCAATTATCTTGGCGCGCATTCATCCATTATTCTTCAAATGAATCATACCTTTACCTGGCCTGAGTTCTACCCGATCAAAGTAATAGTTGATGCCACCAATGTTCTCACTGAAGATAATGAATTCAATAATTTTGCCATCCGGCCTATCATTGCCGGTGAATTCTCCGTTCCAGGCTCTATTTCAGTAACAGCTAACATTTCACCGGAAGTAAGCTATTATCATGTCGGAGAACCGCCACCACTTATGCATTATCATGGCCATGCCGATTATGTCGGGTCGTTTGATTCTGAGACCCAAGTATCAGGTGCAGAAGTGACTTTGACATATATTGAAGCCGGTTTAACATTGACCACATTCACCAATTCCAACGGCGATTTTGATTTTTATTTTTACACTGATACACCGCCTGAAGGCGATACAGCAATTTATCATGCACAATCCACCGTTACCGATTATACCCTGACCTCAACCACAGGATTGGCTCATTGGAAAGTGATCACATCGCCACCGGCACCTAAGCATCCAGACCTCAATGTATTTCACTGGGTTTACTCCTGTTGCTGGGAGCCGGCAATTTCATGGACCGATTCCTGCATACTGGCAGGTGAACCGATTGAGGTCACCGCATCAGTTTGGAATTCCGGTGATTCTGTTGCTTATAATGTAAAGTTCTATGGTTATAAAGATAATGTGACTGACACTGCTTTTGTTGTATATTATGATACCCTTTACCCGGGAGAAGGAAGAACCGAGCAATTCACCGTTACATTTGATTCTGCAGGAAATCACTCAGTAGGAGTTTTTGCCGACCCGGAAAACACCATTGCAGAATCGAATGAAGGCAATAACCAGACAAGTATCAGCCGTAAGATTTACAACACGGATGTTGATCTCTCACCCGGTATTCCTGGTTTAAATAATGGCATCTGGATTTCTAAAGTCGATCCCCTGGAAGGAGAAAATGTAATGTTGAGCCTAAGTACAACTAATTCGCTATGCAATATAGCCGGAGCATCAACAGGCCGCCTGTATGATGTGTTCAATGGCGATTCAACACTGATCGAAGAACTGCAATATCCACTGATCGGACCAATGGACAATGTTACACGGTATATATACAATTATTCTTTCGACAGCGTCGGCGATCATACCCTTGTTGGCATCGTGGATTATTATAACCAGGTAATTGAAAATGACGAAACTAACAACACAGGGACATTGGTGGTTCATGTTAAACCACGTATCCCCGACCTGACATTTTCAACATTCCCGGGTAATGTAGATGAGTCACTCAATATTTCAGCATCTGATGTAAATGTGGGCGATGAGATTAACTTTTCTGCCGGTATTCAGAATTACGGTACAGGCGATGCTGAAAACTTCTTTGTCAGGTTTTATTTAGATAACGTACCTTTAGGAAGCCCCGTTCTTATTCCTTTACTCCAGGCACATCAATCCGTGACCCTGATTTCAGACCCATGGACTATCCTGCCTTGCGGACATAAACTAAGAGTGACAATAGACGAAGAAAACCTGGTTTCAGAACTGAATGAAGATAATAATGAAGCAAAAAAGGATAACCTCGGAGTCGACCTGAAACCGGTAGATCCGGGAGGCAGCGGTTGGGCAAATACTCCCATCTTCGTTGGTACAACTGTCTATAATCTGGGTGCTTTTCAGGCTGATTCCGTTACTGTGTATTATTATTGTTCAAACTGCGATCCATTAGATTCTAACCTTCTCTTAGGTTACGATGTTTTACCTCACGTCCCTGCACAGGGATATACCTGGTCACGTATCGTTCATACGTTTACCGAATCAAAAATATACAACATACATGTCTATGTGGACAGCACGCTTTACTGTGAAATCAAAACATCAAACAACTCTGAGGACGGTCATGTTGGGATTATGCATGAACTACCCGACCTGGTAATCTACTCCTATCAGATTTCACCAACTGAACTGAACCCCGACCCGGGTGAAGACGTCAGCATCTATTCTTCCTTTAATAATACCAGCAATGTTGCGTCAGGACCGTTTAAAGTCCAGTTCAAAGTGGACAGCAACCCGATTGGTGATATCATTGATGTGCCAAACTTAGGCCCGCATGGAGACACAACGGTTGCCTGTTCCCAAAACTGGTCGTCGCTGTTAATCGGGCCTCATATTATCAGGGTCTTCCTCGATACAGAAAACCAGGTTAATGAAAGTAGTGAACTGAATAATGAAGCAAGCAGGGCTATCATTGTCGGCGACGCACCAGATATGAAGTTCGCCAACGTAGATGGCCTGGTATTATCCAATGATACTCCGGCAATCGGTGATTGGATTACCATTACAGTCCGTATTAAAGATATCGGGGGTGCGGATGGTGCGGCAACTGTGAACTTCTATTATGTAAATGCCAGCGATAGCATTCTGATACAAACAAACCAGTTCACATTACATAATCATGATTCGATGGATATTACTTTCCCCTGGCAGGCTGCCAGTACATTCGGAAAAATTACCGGTGTTATATCAGGTTGTACACCCACAGAATTCAATCTTTATAATAATACGATCGATAAGTTTTTCGGAACTCCTTTAATTGCAATGACCGCACAGGTTGTCGGCTCATCGCTTAACATTTGCGGCAGTGGCTCAACTCAGATATTGGCTATTCCGGCAGGAGGAACCGGTTCATATACTGTCACCTGGACATCCGATCCTCCGGGATTGAATTATACCGGGACATCTCTCACTGTTTCTCCAACCTTTACCACCACCTATATCGCCACCATTACTGACGGATATTATACCCAGACCTATTCAACCGTTGTCGCTGTCAATTCTATCATGACTGTTGCCTTTGGAGGACTATCTGATCTTTACTGTGCTAACGGTCAGCCGTCACTGCTCATTCCAAATCCCTCTGGAGGAGTATTTAACGGTCCGGGAATAAATGGTTACTATTTTGATCCTTCAATTGCAGGTCCCGGATACCATGCCATTACTTATAATTACTCGGATCCGAACGGTTGCAACGGAACTGTCATCAATCATACCACCGTGGTTGCAGTTCCCGAATTCACACTTGATCATGCCAATGCTACCTGCAACGGAAGCTCTGACGGTTCTGTCATGCTTCAATTGACCAATTCAGGTGAAACAACTGAAATCCTGTGGTCAAATGGTATGTCTGATCAAAATATGAATGGACTGGTCGCCGGAATTTATACGGTGACTGTAACTTTCGATGATCTGTGCAGCAGCACCGGCTCGGCAGAAATCATGCAACCGGAACCACTTGCTATTTCTTCCACAGTAACAGGTATTTCAGCTACCGGTATGAATGATGGCTCAATTGACCTGACCGTTAGCGGAGGAACTTCTCCCTATTCCTTTTATTGGTCGGACGGCTCACTTACCGGGGATATTGAAAACCTCCAGGCAGGAACCTATTCAGTTACTGTGACTGATGCAATTAACTGCCAGGCTTTTGCCGTCTACACGGTATATGTCATCACCTCTCAGACCATTCAAATGGTGACTGGATGGAACCTGTATTCCACTTATATTGATCCTGTCGATCCAGGTATTAATGCCGTACTTTCACCCGTCATCAGTCAGGTGATCATTGCCAAAAATGACGACGGACTGGTATTCTGGCCTTTATACGGGGTTGATTATATCGGGAACGTGAAAACCGGAAAAGCATATTACATCAAAATGTCAACTAACCAGGCATTAACAATCACTGGTGCACTTATTATTCCTGAACTAACGCCATTGAACCTGCGCCAGAACTGGAGTTATACCGGCTACCTGCGCGAAACACCGGCAAGCATTGCAGCGCTTCTGAGCAATATCATCAGCCATGTTGTGATTGTGACAGATGGAGGAGGTAATGTTTTCTGGCCATCATGGGGTCTGAACCATATCGGGAATATGAATCCTGGCCTCGGTTATCATTTCATGATGTCATCTCCTGATATCCTGATTTATCCGCCTGATAATACCAATATTGCAAAATCATACATTGATGTCCCAACGAATAAATATTATACCGGGACAATCAATACCGGAAACTATATGATACTTGGTATTCCTGGCAGTGCATGGCAAACGGGAGATGGTACTATCAGACTTAATCAGGGTGATGAGATTGGTGTTTTCGATGAATCTGGTAATTTGATTGGTTCCTCAGTCTATAATAGTGAGAATACTGCAATAACTCTATGGGGCGATGATATCACTACTCAGGAAAAGGATGGTATGGCTGACGGGGAAAAGTTCACCATCAGGGTCTGGCAGCAGGCAACACCAGGCAATTATAGTGAAACCGAGACAGAACTTAAGGTGGCTGAATGGAAACAAGGCAATGACCAGTTCAGCACAGACCAGGTTGCCATTGTAGAAAAATTTGCTTCATCTGAAATTACCTCACCCGTTTCATGCCTATACCAGAATATTCCTAACCCATTCCGGGATGAAACGCACATCACCTTCTACCTGCCTGAAAATTGTGATATGGAACTGTCAGTTTATAACGTACTGGGAGAAAAGATCACAACCCTGGTGTCAGGAAATTTACCGGCCGGAGACCATACATATTACATGAATGGAAAAGACCTGCCTTCGGGAACCTATTTCTACAGATTAATTACCCCCAAAGCAAGCATTACCAAGGCAATGAACATCGTTAAATAGAATGATTCCCAAGCCCCCTCCGGTATCCGTGAGGGGGCT
The DNA here is from genome assembly GCA_026391255.1 of Bacteroidia bacterium. GTDB lineage: Bacteria > Bacteroidota > Bacteroidia > Bacteroidales > JAPLDU01 > JAPLDU01. The sequence goes on from JAPLDU010000048.1 coordinate 28,670, forward strand.
TCTTTTTTAAAACGAGGTGAATAAGTTACATCTCATTTTTCAACTTCATTTAAATAGTAATTTTTTGTTCGACTGAAAATTCTCATTTCACTTCGTTCCGTAAATCTTGTCACAAATAAAAAAGCCACCTACATTTTCATCTCGTAAGTGGCTCATTCTCTTGTGATCCCGGTGGGATTCAAAATCATACTTTTTATTACAACTAATTTCTTCTATTTACACTATAAATTAGCTATATACTTATATTATAGATGTAATTCAAAATAATAAAATTACTCCTGAATTAAAAATAGTTTCAGTAAAAGTTTCAGTAAATATTTAAAATGCTATTTTTGCATCAAATATTTTATGACATGAAAACAACATTTAACCTGGAATTAAATTCCAAACCAAAATCAAATGGTTTTCACGACATCTTATTAAGGGTAACCCATAAGCAAAAGCATAAACGTTACTCCCTCAATGTTTCCGTAAAAGCCACCAATTTTAACAAGAAAGCTAAATTTGGATCCTGGATAAGAAGTACTGATTTAGAGCATAAGAGCAAGAACGAATTTTTAAAAATAAAGATACAGGAAGCCGAAGAAGTCTACAGGGAACTGGAAAAAGACAACAATGACACAAGTTCGGTTGTTGTCATTAAACTGCTGAAACAGGATAAAAACCTGAATTTTTTCCCCTTTGCTGATAAGATTTATGACCAGTTTTTTGCTACCGGAAATATTGGTACAGCAAGAAGGATTAAGTCCAATGTAAAGAAACTGCGTGACTATACCAAAAACGAACTGCTGTTTACCGACATTAATCCAGCCTTTTTAGATGATTATGAGCAACATCTTAAAACCAGTTATCATAACTCCCAAAACACCGTACATGCTAATCTGCGCACTATCAAGGCAATTTTTCGTAAGGCAGTACGGAATAATATAATTGGTATGGAAAAGGATCCATTTTATAAGTATGAATTGAAACCCGGACACCCGGTCAGGGATAAACTTGACCTTGAGGAAATAAAAAAAATTGAAGAACTTATTATTAAGCCCGACTCATTTTTATGGCATTGCCGTAATTATTTTCTCTTTAGCTTTTATTGTGCCGGTATAAGGGCAGGAGATATTATGGAGTTACGATGGTCAAATATCAGGGATGGCAGGTTGGTTTACACCATGGGGAAAACCGGCAGTCATCATAGCATCAAATTAATACCACAGGCTCAGGTCATTTTAGGTTATTATCAAAAAAGTGATTGTTTGCCTGATGATTACATCTTTCCAATCCTGAATACCAAATTTGACCTCTCCGACCCCAGATTGCTGTTCAGCCAGAAATCATCAAAACTTGCCATGATCAACGGGGTTTTAAAGGAATTAGCCAGACAGATAAATACAAGTAAAAGAATTTCGTTCCATATCAGTCGGCATTCATTTGCTTCCATCTCCAAAGACAAGAACATCTCCGTTGAAAAGATCAGCGAATTGCTCGGCCATAACGATATCAAGACTACCAAAACCTATCTGAAAGGATTCTCAAATACTGAACTGGACAATACCATGTCACAAATATTTAATGAGAAATGAGTAGGAACCAGAGGAATTGCCAATAACATTCTTACTCCAAAATTGAGAAACAGCCACATATAAAATAATTATTAGTGGCTGTTTCATTAGACCTATAAGTAATCATACAATTTCAAAATTTACCATGCTATTTAGGGCAGGTAAAAGATAACCAGGTCACTTCGATATATTCATCGCCTTTGTTTCCGTATAATTATTGGCTTTCAGCTTGTAAAAATAAACTCCTGATGAATAGTCATCAGAGTAAAACCGGAATGAATGTTTTCCGGAAGGAAGACTTCCGTTGCAAAGTATTGCAATTTTTTCTCCAATAGCATTGAAAACAGTAAGTTCTGCATCATTATTCGTTGGAAGATTGAAACCGATTTCGGTAAATCCATTGAACGGATTAGGTATATTTTGGAATAATTCGGGGTGTGTTGCAGAAAACATTTCTGCCTTACAGGCTATACTTATTCCATTTGGCTGGTAATATCCATTTCCTTCGACCCATTCGGTAATATTGACTAATTCGACTTCACTGGTTTGTTTATTCCAAAACTTAATAATGAATGATTCACCTGTATTCAAACCATCTTTTTCGGGTGTCGATTCATCATCACCCCAAATTGTAATTGCTGTAAAATCACTGTCAACAATTGCTGAACCAACCAACAAATCATTAGAATCAAACACACCAATTTCACCATCCAATATGTCTAATTCATCATTTATTATTCCTAAAGTCATATTATTGCCGGTATTCAATGGTTTACCAAAATGTTGTGGTTCCGGTATTATTACTTCTGACTTTTCAATATTCAGTGAATTGGCAGGATATATAAGAATGCATAAAGCATTTGTTTTGATCTGGTAACCTTTGCCCGGCTGCATGTTGCCAATATTGTTCACTAAATACTGAGGCCAATAAATATTACCGTCTCCGTCTTTCATAATGATCACGTTGCTCACGACACTGTTCATCAGTGTTATCACTGAGGCGGGAGTTTCACGCAAATACCCGAGAATACTCCATCCGGATGGAATAGTCACCGGAGTTATTTCAGGAATGATCACAGAACCTGATATTTCTAGAGTCTGGGATGATAACATTTTAACCTGGTATCCGTCACCAATTAATATATTACCAATATTGTTCACATAATATTGAGGCCAGAAGATATTTCCGTTACCATCTTTTATAATAATTACCTGGGAGATCACTGGGTTAGTGAAACTCCATTTGATTGATAATACCCGGTATCAGGCATGACAGGAGGTTGAATATAACTTGCATATGCATTATAATATAATCCTGAGGATGCTTCCCATATTTTCCATTTGAAAGATTCACCTGCAGAAAATCCTTCTTTTGAGGGAGTTTGCGGATCATCGCCCCATGCAGTGACAGTATTATTTAATCCCCTCCAGATCATATATCCACCACAAGACAAGCTATCACCGGACTCATAAAACACACCCAGATAATCACCAACTGAAATTGGAGCACCATTAATAGTAATACTAGTATTTGATGTCACTAAAATAGTATGATTCACTCCTGTATTGATGTACTGCCAGTCAGGCGCATTGCAAGGCAGGTAAATGAATTTATTTGATTTGCAGTTGTTATAATCAGTCACAGTAATAAAATAATTACCGCCTGCGACATTTTCAATGTTCCCGGATGTTGCACCATCTGACCAGTTAAAGGTATAAGGAGATATTCCTCCGCTCACTGATGCATTAAGAGAACCATTATTTAACCCGCACACGGGAATATTGCCAATGTTTGTTGTTACAGAAAGGATGGCGGGTTGTAAAATAACTTGTGAAATCGTGGTTGAACAGAAATTATTATCTATCAATGTGACAGTATAGGTTCCTGTGACTGCATTATTCAGATTTTGTGTAGTCGATCCATTCGACCACAAATAGGTATAAGGTGTTGTGCCTCCTAAAACTGTTAAACCAATCGATCCATTTGATAATCCATTACAGGTAACATTGCTGACTGTTGCAGTAGCTGATATTGCCATTGAAGGCTGAGTCAGTGCAAAGCTCATTGTTCCGTTACAATTATTGGCATCAGTTACAGTCAGTAAATAAGTCCCTGCAAAAAGTCCGGTTCTGTTCTGAGTTAAAATTCCATTACCCCAATTGTAGGTATAAGGTGCTGTACCTCCGGAAGTAATGGCATTAATTATACCGGTTGAATCTCCGTGACATTTAACATTAATCATTGTTGCGTTTATACTGATATTATTAGGTTGGGTTATATTCCAGGTCGCAGTTTTTATACATGATTTGTTGTCAGTGATGGTTACTGAATAAAATCCAGCAGGTTCATCGCTCAAACCCTGTGTAGTTGATCCATTCGACCAAAGATATGTATAAGGATAAGTACCTCCGGATGCTAATAAGGTAGCATTACCATTGGAAAATCCATAACATGATATAGTACTTCCGGTTATTGTTGCTGTAATTGGTTCAGATGGCTGATTAATTGTAAAACTTGCCGTGTTTGAACAAAAATTTTCATCAAATACTGACACTGTATATGTTCCTGCAGCAAGATTTGGTTGAGTCTGGTTATCTGTACCTTCGTCCCATACGAAAGAATAGGGTGTCGTGCTACCTGAAACAATCAAATCAATTTCACCGGTAGATTCTCCATAACAATTTGCATTGGTAACTATTCCGGAGATATTTATTTGTGAGGGTTGATTAATTGTCCCGGATGCAATTGTTGTACAGGAATGATCATCTGTAATTGTCACAGTATATGTTCCTGCAGATATATTGTTTAGATTATGTGTGGTCAATCCATTTGACCAGAAATAACTATAAGGCATTTTCCCTCCCGAGACGGCCAGAATAACTGAACCATCCGATAATCCGAAACAGGTAGCATCTATTACCGATGCTGTGGCTGAAAGAGCAGCAAGCGGTTGATTTACCGTGAAGTTTGCTGTTCCAGAATTACTATTAGTATCTGTAACAGTCACAGCATATAAACCTGCCGACAGACCAGAACGATTTTGTGCAGTTACTCCTCCACCCCAGTTGAATGAATAAGGTGAAAGACCACCTGAAATGATCAGATTAATTCCACCTGTCGATTCTCCATAACAATTTACATTAGTAACTGTACCGGTAATACTGAACTGTGAAGATTGACTGATTGTATCGGATACTGACACAATGCATGAATTATTGTCTATTATAATTACAGTGTAAACACCTGCGGAAATATTTTCCAGATTCTGTGAAGTTGAACCATTCGACCAGAAAAAATTAAATGGGGAGGTTCCTCCCGAAACTTCTAAGTTAATTGAACCATCCAGGCCATTGCCTGTAGCATCATTGCCCTCCGGTGTAGCTGAAAGCTCTTCCACAGGTTGAGTGACCGTGAAGTCTGATGTTTTAATACAATTATTGGCATCTGTTACAATAACGGAATACAAACCGGCAACCATGTCTGCCCTGTTCTTTGAAGTTACTTCATCGCTCCAGTTGTAAGAATAAGGTGCCGTACCTCCGGTAACAAAAAGATTAATTGCACCTGTCGATTCTCCATAACAGCTTACATTTAATACTGTTCCGGTTATATTGATCTGTGAAGGCTGGGTTATGGTCCTGGATAGTATTCTTGTACATGAATAATTATCTGTTATAGTTACCGTATAAGTACCAGCGGGTATATTAATCAGATTTTGTGTGGTCGATCCATCCGACCATAAATAAAAATAAGAAGAAGTCCCTCCTGAAACAGATAATATAACTGAACCATTTGATAATCCATTACAGGTGACATTTACTCTCGTTGCAGTAGCTGAAAGAGCCGCAAACGGTTGAGTAATGGCAAAGCTTGATGTTCCATTACAACTATTGGCATCGGTCACAGTCACTGTATATGTCCCGGCCATCAGGTTAGCTCTGTTACAACC
>JAPLDU010000048.1:34201-46443 GCA_026391255.1 Bacteroidia bacterium
TACCTGTCAAACCTCCATAACAGTATACATTGGTAACAGTTCCTGTTAATTGAATCTGAGGATTTTGGGTTATTGTCCTGGATAAAGTTGTTGTACATGAATTATTATCTGTGACAGTCACAGTATAAATCCCGGATGGTAAATTACTCAGATGTTGTGTGGTGGATCCGTTCGACCAGGAATAACTGTAAGGAGGCGTTCCTCCTGTGACAGTTAAATTGACCGAACCAGTTGATAATCCATAACACGTTTGATAAATTCCGGTTGAGGTGACTGTTTGCTCCATTAACGGTTGGAGAACCGAAAATCCGGATATTTCACTACAGTTATTTGAATCTGTAACTGTAACCCCATAAGTTCCTACGGCCAGGTCAGTTAAGTTCTGTGTGCTCGCTCCTCCCTCCCAGTTAAATAAATAAGGTGTAACACCTCCTGTAACCAATAGATCAATATTTCCCGTTGAACCTCCCTGACAGTTCACATTGGCTATTGTTCCGGTTATACTGATCTGTGAAGGTTGGTCAATTGTAGCTGATGCAGTTGTAGTACATAACTTATTGTCTGTTATGGAAACTATATAAATTCCTGCAATTAAATTGTTACTTAAATTTTGTTGTGTCGTTCCATTTGACCATAAATATGAATAAGGTGTTGTTCCTCCCGAGACAACTAAGTTGACTGAACCATTTAATAATCCAAAGCATGGAATATTGGTTCCTGTCGCTGTGGCAGTTAAGGCTGTATCTGGTTGCGTCACAGCAAAGCCAGATAGTGCAGTACAATTATTGGCATCCGATACAGTGACCGAATATGTCCCGGCTGATAATCCGGATACATTCTGAGTGGTTGCTTCTGTACTCCAATTATAAGCATATCCTGAAGTACCTCCGGTAATTGATAAATTAATTACACCTGTCGATCCTCCGTGACAATTTATATTGGTCACTGTTCCGGCAACCTGAATCGTATCAGGTGCTGTCAGGATGTATGATGCTGTCATAGCGCAAGTGTTATCTGAAACTGAAACAATATATGTTCCTGCAGTTATATTACTGATATTTTGTGACGTCTGGCCTGAACTCCAGTTAAATGTAAATGGTGTCACTCCACCAATGACAGTAATATCAATCGTACCATCAGCGTTTCCATTACAGGATGGATTTATTGGATTTCCGGATATATTAATGTCACAAACATTTGCACAGACTTCAACCCTGTCGCTGTGACAACCATTGCCAGTCATAGCATGGAACTTCAGGACAGGAAGTATTGTTTGTGATGAACTATATATTGGCATTGCACCAGTTGTACATGTTGGATCTGTAGTATCATCACAAAAGGAAACGCACGATGCATATGAAGTATTTATTCCGCTAAGTGTTGCATTTGTACCGTAATTACTTGTGCCATTGTTACAATGGCTGGTCATCAAAATGATATTACTAACCCCATCCCAGACAAAATTATTAGTAAAATTATGGGTATTCCAGCCTGTTGTAGGAGAATAATTCCCGGTTCCGTTATAATAAACCGTTGTAAACCCCGCAGTACTGAAATTGGAAGAAGAAAGAACAGTCAGGTTGGTCAGTTTCATTGAGATAGTCAGGTTCTGACAATTGGCGCCTGACGATGATGCAGTTGAGGGAAAAGTCACATTAAATGAAACAGCGCTGATTGTACCCGGAATAATACCCGCAGCAGTAAGTTCCGCAGCAGTAATAAGCATCTGTGTTTTATTTTTAGTAAAATCATTTGCATACGGGCCAAAGTCTCCTGAATATGTCACTGTTCCGGAGCCAATGATTAAATCGGCTGTTGTTTCGGCTGCAAGTTCAACATAGTAGCAGGTATTATTATAAAGTAAAGGTGTTGTATAGTTACTGTTTCCCGCTGAAATATAATTACCACCGGTTGGTTGGTTGTACCAGAGAGGCAATTCACCTGAAGTGGCAGCTACGCTTAGTGTAGCAGCAGTGCCGTAAGGCACAGAAGTACCTGTAACGACCGGAATCAAGGGTGTAAAATCAGAAATAATGTTATTCACATATACTGTATCATTATTTAGTTGTACGTCGCCAGACAAATGAACATAAGCGACGAAATTAAAAGTCAGGTCTATAGTCGGGGCAAACATATTTACCGGTGTATTGAACGACCAATTCACGATCTGGCCGGGAAGAATGGTTATATTAACAGTTTCTGTCACCGGAGTGCCATTATTAACAATATAAGTGGCTGTCATATCGCCGGGGTTAATATTGGCCGTTCCAAGGTTTTTGATTTTGAGTGTCACTGTTTCAAGGCTTTTACCACAACCGCTGACCGGCGATAAGATAGCCATCAGGTAAGTATCGTATGGCGGAGGGGAGAACTCATCAGCTCCTATGTCAGGAGTAATAGGATTCCTTATATCACCGTCAATATCGGTGTTGATACCAGCAATGGGTGTTCCGGTGTTATTGAGGTCAGTACTAATAGTATGCAGGTCTGTGCTGGACAGAAATGACGGAGAAACTGAAACCGAATGAGCATCCTGTCCTGAAGCAGTCTGCCAACAGGCAAGGTTATTTATGGCAGCACCAAAATAAACGAAAAGGGTTCCGGTAGTATAGAAATCATTATAATCAGATATAATGCCTACTACAGAAGCCGAACCACTGCAATAAATAATATTACTACCAGCAGTAGATATTATATTATTTTCAATATTAACCGTACCAATGGTATTATTCAGATAAAATCCACCATAGCCCGCATAAGTTGATGTATTGTTAATACTGTTATAATAATAGTTTTGATATGGCGAGTAATATGCATAAATTGTATAAGGATAAGTTGAGGCATTCGACATAAAGTTATTGTATATCATACCCGGCGCAGAAGCGGATCCCGTACAGTAATAATTGTTTAAAGCGAAACCGTACGAAACAGAACTTGGTATGATAATCTTGTTACCTGCAATTACATGGGCATTCTGGTTGTAATATTCATATATTCCATAGAAATATGAGTATGGTGAAGAACTGGCATTAATGGTATTTCCAGTAACTACTGAAGCATCCTCATAATTAATGTATATCCCATATTCAGTCTGGTTATTTAAGAAATTGTTACTGATCACCAATCCGGTTTCGTAAGGTGTTACAGAATAACTATACCAATAGAATCCAAAAGCTCCATTTTCAAAATCACAGTTATTGAAAATCATATTATTATTGGTAGTACCTGATTTGTAAACAACAGCCAGGTTGGTTGAACTGGATGCATTAACATTTAATGATATGAACCGGCAATGCTGAAATTGGATATTGCTCGTTTGTCCTGAAAAATTGATAACTGTGCCATAGGAATTTGAGGCATCAACAGCTTTGAAAGTCAGTTTATTAAAGATGAGAAAATGTGAGCTGTTCAGTTGCCAAACATAATTTGCTGAAGAAGAGTTGTTAGCTTGTATAATGACATTTGAACTATCTCCGTTGGCTGCCTGGAATGTAACAGTATTTGTTGATGATATGCCAGGAATTGGAATAGTACCCCATACAAGTTGTTCGTTGTATATTCCCGGTGTAACGTTAAAAGTCACGGGACAGGTTACTCCCATGATTTCGAGAGCTGCTTTTGCAGATGTAAAAGATTGAAAATTAGTGGCACTTGAAGGTAATGAAGGATTAATTGTATATGACGAACCACACAGTGGAGCAATGATGATCCGGTTTCCTGATGGAGACGTTACTAACGGGGTTTGTATTGAGCCTGCAACAGTTGTAGAAAGAAATTGGGCATCAACCGCATCATTAACAATGGCACTAGATGGAATATCATAGGTTAGCCAGAAATAATTATCTCCATTACTTAATGTAATTGGTGGAGTAAGAATCATGTAAAACAGTCCATTTGGGCTGGCTGATGTCGTAACCAGGTTGGTGGTGGTTAATAAATTTGAGCTTCCTGTATAATAAAGTCTTGCATTGGTAATATCTGTTGCTTCATTGGTAGATCCGCTGGTGGAAAATGTAAAATCGGTAACATTGATCGGGTTAAGGTTACCGGTGGTAACGATATCGGCAAGAAGAATCCCGTTATTCGTAGAATTCAGAAACACAGCATTGGTATTGGGTTGTGACGCTGTACAGGATGAATAATTCATAGACACTGGGGCGATAATGATAATGTTATAATCTTCGGTTTCACCATATGAATATGTAGCACAAGGATCTGTTGGAATAGCATAATAGTTACATCTGACCCTCATTCTATGGATTCCGGGAACTGTACCGGCCGGTATGGTAATGGTACCTGTATATACGCCAGTTCCATATGTTCCTGAGTTCCAGACTGCTTCTCCGGCATCGGTGAAAATACCGTTATTATTCAGGTCAATCCAGATACCAAAACCTGCAGAACTACCACCACCAGCTTGAACACTTATATTAAATGAATTCCCGGATATTACCGTAACCGACATATTATTGTAAAAAGTGTAACAAGGAAGACCGGTGCAGCCGCTGCTCAGGTTTGAAATATTTGTGATACCACCGGTGGTAAAGAAATTATTGATATAATCATAACAATACCCGTAAGAAAATGCTGCTGAACAATAAATCAGTGGAGCTACTGTTAAAAATCCGGCGGGTGCGGTGACTGTCGGGGTCTCAACAACAGAAGCAACTGTTAGACTGGTACATTCCGCATCTACATAGTCTCCTATATTAGCATTAGAGGCAATATCATAGCTAAGCCAGAAATAATTAGTCCCTAACAATAAGGACTGTATACCAGTTATCGTGAAAGAGCCTCCGGGGTTGGCAACTAATGTACCGAATTGGTTTGTGGCACTATATGTCGGAGTGGTTCCGGTATAATAAACTCTTGCATTGGAAATATCATTTAAACTGGTCGTTCCATTGGTATTAAATGTAAAGCTGGTAGCATTAAACCCGGCAGCATTGAAACCGGTAGTCACGATCTGAAACCCGATAACATTTGCATTAGGTGTTCCGACAATCACATTACCGCTTGTCTGGGTGGTTGTACAAGATGAAAAGGACATTCCGGCTACTACCCTGTTCCCGGTTGGCGCTGTGATGGTCGGAGTATAGGCTGTGCAGACCACAGTAACACTTGTACATTCAGCATCAATTAAATCACCTGTGGATGCAGTCGGGCTGATATCATAGGTAAGCCAGAAATAATTGATCCCTGTACTCAGAATGACAGTACCGTTAATGGAGAACGAACCGCCGGGGTTAACCACTGCTGAACCGAATTGCGTGGTTGTAGCAAAGGTTGATGATGTTCCGGTATAATATGCCCTGGCATTGCTAATATCTGAAGCAATAGTTGTACCATTGGTATTGAAAGTAATACTGGTTGTACTTAACGGGCTGGTTACACCTGTGGTTACAACCTGTAACCCGATGATCTGGGCATTTTGTTCGCCTATTCCGACAATGGCAGTATTCTGCGTGGTTGTTGATGAAGTATATGTCATGGGAGGCGGTGACTGAATATTTATTGTATAATCTTCAACTTCACCGTATGAAGAAGATCCACAAGGACTTGCAGTAGCGTTGAACAGGACCCTGATACGCATGCGGGTGGGTCCGGTAAGTGCAGTGGACGGAATAGTAACCAAACCTGTTGCCGTCTGGGCACTTGTTAAAGTAAATTGCTCGCCAGTGCCAAAAGTACAATCGTGATTGAAGTCAATCCATACGTAATACTGGTCAGAAGTACCATAATAGGCTGCACTGGTAATACTGACGTTATAAGTATTACCTTGTAGTACAGTAGTGAAAATTGAGGTATAATCCGCAACACCCGGGTTATATCCCGAAGTATTGTTAATGGTAGTCGGCGGATTTGTAAATGTAAAATTAGTTATGTACTCATCCTGAGTAGACGTCGTTGCCGAACAATAAGTACACTGGGCATTTACCGTCTGAATCAACCATGTAAAAATAATCATCGTGACGATGATAAATCTGTAAAAATTTCTCATTATCAATTATTCAATTATTACAAATTTAATGTTTTTTTTCTTAGTTCATGACAAAATTTATTATGAAATTTGGGAATAATAAAAGTTAATCAGCCTTGAATTGAAGAAATTTCAATATGATTTTTCAGTCATCGGCAAAAAAGAAAAGCTGACTCCCTTTCAGGACTTTTAATATTGTTGTTCAATATGAACAGGGTGTCACCCTGTGCAGCTTATCATGTCCTTTCCGGATAATTATAAAATAGTCCCTCAGTATTTGAAAATATGGCCCCAATAAGAATAACATGTTTGTTCAATTGAAATTCATGTACTCTTTTCAGAAATACAATAGAAATACGATAGAAATATAATAAAATAAATGGCTGTAATTCATATCAATAAAATCAAGTTACATAAGAGTAAGAAAATGTGTCATGTACTAATTAAAATTATTAGAAATAGCTGTATAAATATAAAAATAAGGAATTTATATGTTGGCAAATATTTATTATTTTTACATGACTTATCAATTTAAAAAAAGATATGATGTTAAAACGATTTTACATTGCTGCCATATTTCTGATATACTTCGCAGAACCGGGTTATTCACAAAGCCTGATTGGCTCCTGCGGTTTATCAGGCGAAAATTCGGGTTTCGGATTGAGTTGGTCTGTCGGAGAACCGGCTACCTATACCCTTTCCGACACCGGGTCTATACTTACACAGGGCTTCCATCAATTAGGGCAGCATGATATACAGAATATCCTTTTGCCCCAGGGATGGAGCATTTTTTCAACTTACATTTATCCTTCCCTGCCAACTGTATCATATATTCTTGGATCTCTTAACCATATTGTTCTTGCAAAAGATGGTGAAGGCAATATATTCTGGAATGCTTATGGTATTGATAATATTGGAATATTAACCATCGGTAAAGGCTACTATATTAAAATGCTGCAACAGGAAAACCTTGTTATCAATGGTATAGCAGCAATTCCTCAATATGTTGCGGTTAATATTCCTTCCGGATGGAGCATTGCCGGCTATTTGCGAAATTCTTCAGCGCCGATCAGCCAGATGCTTAGCAGTATTGTATCATATGTTGTTATAGTAAAAAACGGTTCAGGAAATGTTTTCTGGCCTGGTTATGGGGTGAATAATATAGTGAACATGATACCGGGCGAAGGATACTTGTTAAAAGCCACATCACCGGTTAGTTTTTACTATCCGGTTAACTCCTCTTCTATGATGAAATCACTGGAATTCAATAGTTGTATCCATTTCTTAACAAGATTGAATACCGGAAATAACATGACTCTTTGTATTCCTGAGTATGCATGGCCGGTTAAACCTGAAAACGGATATGAAATCGGGATTACCGGAGATAACGGACAATTGGTAGGCTCTGCGGTTTACAATGGTGGAAATACTGCTATCACCATTTGGGGTGTCGATCATTATCTTGCCGAAAGCCCCGGATTGCCTGATGGTAAAAGTTTTTCAATAAAAAAATGGAGCAAAGCAACAGGTGAGGAAGAACTGTTTGATGTTGAACTGTGGAGGGAAGGTAGCAATAAATTTGAAACCAATGGTCTGTGTGTGGTCGAAAAATTAAAAGCTCGTGTTGCTGAAGAATATCTTACAGTTTCTCCAAATCCCTCAAAAGACAAAACTTCTCTAGAATACAAATTAAATAAACCGGGCAGAGTTCAGATCGAAGTTTATGATTCCGGAGGGAAATCAGTATATAGTTTCACTGATGAAAATACTTCAGTCCTCAAACAAAAACATGAACTTGATTTATCTGGTTTTGCACCAGGTAAGTACCTGATTCGTGTATTATCAGATGACAGAAAGTTATCCGGGAATCTCACAATCGTTCGCTAAATGAGAATTTGCCGGAACATCACCAAAATTAATAGTTCGGATAAATAAACATAAACAACAAATAAAAATAAAATAATGAAAAAAATAATTAATTATTTCATTTTTATGCTTGCCATTGCAGCAGCTTCAGCACAGACACCAATGAGTTTCAGTTACCAGGCTGTAGCAAGAGATTCAACCGGTAATATTCTGGCAGACCAGAATGTGTCAGTAAGAATATCCGTTCTGCAAGGAAGTGTTTCGGGTTCTGCTGCCTATGTTGAAACACATGCGACCACTTCTAACCAGTTTGGGTTGATTTTGCTTTCAATAGGCCAGGGAAATGTTGTATCGGGTTCGTTTTCAAATATTGACTGGTCGACAGGAGGAGGCTGGTTTTTAAAAGTCGAAATTGACCCTTACGGAGGAAATAATTACCATGAAATGGGTACCAGCCAGTTAGAAAGCGTTCCATATGCCTTACATTCCAAAACTGCAGAAACCTTGACAGGTACCTATAATGAAACCGACCCGGTTTTTGGCGCTCATGTTGCCAGTAGTATCAACAACACTGATATTTCAAACTGGAATACTGCTTACAGTTGGGGAAATCATGCAACTGCCGGGTACCTGACTAATTTTACAGAATCAGACCCAGTCTGGTCGTTAGCTTCTGTAAATTATTATACGAAAATCAATCTTCAGACCAATGGTAGCGCACAGATACACTTCGGAAACATCACCAACAAACCAAACACATTGGCCGGTTATGGAATAACCAATGCCATGAATACTTCACATCCTGCCAACTCAATCTCAACAACAAATATTTCGAACTGGAACAATGCTTATTCCTGGGGAAATCATGCAACAGCAGGTTACCTGACTTCGGAAACAGATCCGGTCTGGTCCCTGGCTTCATTAAATTATTACACGAAATTAAATCTTCAGACAAGCGGTTCGGCAGAGGTTAATTTTGATAATGTCACTAATAAACCCACAACTCTGAATGGTTATGGAATAACTGATGCAATGCGCACTTCACAACCCGCCAATGCAATAACCCTGGCAAATGTTTCGAACTGGAACACTGCTTGCTCCTGGGGGAATCATGCATTAGCAGGTTACCTGACTTACGAAACAGACCCGGTTTGGTCATTAGCTTCTTTAAATTACTATACCATGCAAAATCTTCAGACCAGTGGTTCGGCAGAGGTTCATTTTGACAATATCACCAATAAACCCACCACCCTGGGTGGATATGGAATAACCGATGCAGCAGCATTACATCATACACATAATATTGCAACACATGATTCATCCGGTTTTATGAGCGCTGCAGATAAATCTAAATTAGACACCATTGAAGCACAGACGTTATCAATCAATGGTGATCAGTTATCAATTTCACATGGTAATACTGTGAGCATTCAAGCCCAAAGCGGTTATCAGGGTTTTAACACAAGTGGTTCATTTACTGTACCACCTGGTGTAACACAAATATCAGGAGAATTATGGGGAGGAGGCGGTGGTGGTAGTGGCACAAATGTAGCATATTATTATGGTGGTGGTGGTGGTGGTGGTGGTTATGGAAAGTTTTTTACTATCGTTGTTACTCCAGGTGTGGTTCTTACGGTTACTGTTGGATCAGGTGGATCAGGAGGCAATTTCGGGGAGTGGGGAGCGAATGGCGGCAACTCATTTATAGCTACACCAACTGGAACCTATTGTACAGCATATGGCGGACATGGGGGATTTTGGGATACGTCTGGTGGGTATCCAGAGGGTGGAGCAGGTGGTTGTTCAGATGCTCAGTTAAACGACTGTGGTGATGATGGTTATGTAAGTACAGGGGGAAGTACAGGGGGAAAACCAGGGGGTTATATCAGTAATCATGGGAAAGGTGGAGATGGGGGAACAAGTTCTTCTCCCAGTGGTTCAAATGGTCAAAATGGATTAGTAATAATATATTGGTACTAAATTTAATTTCGTATTATAAATCAGGTGATTAGCCATTAATTATAAATAATGAAAAAATCAATAATTTATTTCATTTTTATATTTGCCATTGCAACAGTTTCAGCTCAGACACCCATGAGTTTCAGTTACCAGGCTGTTGTAAGAGATAGTACCGGAAATATTCTGGCAGACCAGAATGTATCTTTAAGAATATCCGTTTTGCAGGGCAACGTTTCAGGTTCTGCTGCCTATGTTGAAACACATGCAACAACTACGAACCGGTTTGGGTTGATTTTGCTTTCAATTGGCCAGGGCAATGTTATTTCAGGCTCTTTTTCAAATATTGACTGGGCTTCAGGGGGGATGTGGTTTTTAAAAGTTGAACTTGACCCATACGGAGGAAGTAATTACTTTGAAATGGGTACAAGCCAGTTTTTAAGCGTGCCGTATGCCTTACATTCCAAAACGGCAGAAATCCTGACAGGAGCATTAAATGAAACCGACCCGGTTTTTGGCTCACATGCCGCCAGTAGTATCAATAGCGCCGATATTTTAAACTGGAATACTGCATTCAACTGGGGAAATCATGCCATTGCCGGGTACCTGACTAATTTTACAGAATCAGATCCGGTTTGGTCACAGTCTTCTGTAAATTATTATACGAAATTCAATCTTCAGACCAATGGTTCCGCTCAGGTATATTTCGGAAACATCACCAACAGACCAAATACACTGGCCGGTTATGGAATTACCGATGCTATGAATACTTCACATCCTGCCAACTCAATTTCAACAACAAATATTTCACACTGGAACACTGCTTATTCCTGGGGAAATCATGCAACAGCAGGTTACCTGGCCACAGAAACTGACCCGGTCTGGTCCCTGGCTTCTTTAAATTATTACACGAAATTTAATCTTCAGACAAGCGGTTCGGCACAGGTTCATTTTGATAATGTCACCAATAAACCCACCACCCTGAATGGTTATGGAATAACCAATGCAATGCATACTTCACAACCCGCCAATACAATAACCCTGGCAAATATTTCGAATTGGAACACTGCTTACAGTTGGGGAAATCATGCAGACGCAGGTTACCTGACTTACGAAACAGACCCCGTCTGGTCCCTGGCTTCTTTAAATTACTATACCATACAGAATCTTCAGACCAGTGGTTCGGCACAGGTTCATTTTGATAATATCACACATAGACCCACAACCCTGGATGGCTATGGAATAACCGATGCAGCAGCATTACATCATACACATAATATTGCAACACAAGATTCATCCGGTTTTATGAGCGCTGCTGACAAATATAAATTAGACACTCTTGAAGCACAGACTTTATCCGTCAATGGTGATCTGTTGTCCATATCAGATGGTAATACAGTGACCATTCCTCATCAAAACGGATACCAGGTTTTTACTACAAGTGGTACTTTTACTGTACCAACCGGTGTGACATTATTAACAATTGAAATGTGGGGTGGCGGGGCTGGCGGCTCTGGTAATTTTCACGAGATTGGTATTGTTGTTTTACAATATAATGCCTGTGGCTTGCCGGAGGGTAATATTTGGGATGATTGGTATTATTCTGGTTTTGGTGGTGGTGGTGGTGGTTATGGAAAGTGTTTTGCTGAAATTACTACTCCGGGTGTGGTTATTACTGTTACCGTTGGATCCGGAGGTACCGGCGGGGGACCTAATAGTTACGGAACAAATGGCGGCAACTCATCTATAGCTACACCAATCGGTGGAACCTATTATACAGCATATGGTGGTGAACATGGTACTTGTGAATATGGAACATATCCTATTCTTTATGGAGAAGATATAGATTATCCGTGTGTAGAAGAAACTGGTATATTAGGGTATTATAGTGGATCAGGAGGTTGTTCAGATGCTCAGTTAAATGACTGTGGTCAAGATGGAGAATTTGAAACTTTCTATGGTAGTGGTGGAAAATCCGGGGGTCATGGTAATTATGGGAAAGGCGGAAATGGTGGAATTGGTTATGAAGGGTTGCATTGGGGAGGTATAGGTTTATTATATGGTACACCTGGTCAACCAACCAGTGGTTCGAATGGTCAAAATGGTTTGGTAATTATTTACTGGTGATTGGATTTAATTTTGATTTGGAAGTTGTATAGTTAGCCATTTAATACCTGTAAGAATTCCAGGGTGAAAATTCATTGGGATTTTGAAAATTATAGTCCAATTAACAAAGACTAACTTTTGTTCAACACAAAGACTCTATTTTTATATAGCTGATAATCAACCAATATTAAAATATTTAGGGTCTGCTGATTTAGGCGCAATATGCAATTAATCAATATATTTTATGCAAATTTGCATTAGTTTAATGCATACAAATATGGCAAAAGCTCAAAAATTCCGTGCATCAAAGCAAAAATATATTGGTCAAAACCAA
>JAPLDU010000156.1 GCA_026391255.1 Bacteroidia bacterium
AATTTACATCATCTGAAATACCTGTTACGTCATAGTCAAAAACCTCAAGCCTGATACTATCGGCAACGGGATTCGTTGAATCAAGCCAGACAGCGGTTAACCTTGAATATCTGCCGGGAGATTCTACATACAGGTAATAGGCTCCATATTGCAGGTTGTTCAGTTCAAATTTACCTGATTTTTCAGATAATGTATAGTGTAAGGGGTTGAGTTGGGCATTGTAGAGAATTACTTCGGCATAAGAAATTTCAGAAGAGTTTCCTGATAAACCTGCAGCAACGACTTTGCCCTTTATAATCCCGGTGCCTGATGGCGCCTCATATATCGGTAACAGATGGGTATTGACTGCATAAGAACTGCTGTCGGACAAATTCAGGAAAGGCGCCTCCTGCCACTTCATCGCCTGAGGGTAGTAGGTGGGGAAATAACTGGAATAATGGGCAGAACCCGGCGTGAGCGTTGTCTGAACAACATATAACCCATTCAGGATTTTTGGAAATGTATAATAACCAAGATGTGTGAAAAGAGTTGTATCGTATGGGATCAGCCGGCTGCCATCTTTTCTATATAGATAAGCTAACCCTGTATCTCCTGTAGAAACAGGATTGTTGATTGGAAATTCACCGACAAATAAATGGCCACCCAGATTGTAATATTTTGCCGTGTTAACTGTTTTGCACAAAGAATCTGAACATATCGTCCCGGTAACTCCTTCCTTAATAATCCGGAGGCATACCTTGTGGTCGCCATCAACATGAAACTGATGGGTTACATTACGTGTTGAATAGAATGTCCCGTCGTCGAACGACCAAAGATAATGGTTTGGATCCCCTGTTGAGGAATCTATAAATTTAAAGGTATTTGGTTCATGGTTCATCGAGTCAAGTTCACTGGTAAACAACGCATGACACTGTTCGACTAATACAATATTTATTGAATCGCATTTTACATCGTTGCACACTGAAATTGAATCAGCATTATAGGCCATAAGGCAGACCTTATATTTTCCGTAGTCCGGAAATATATGATGGGGATTGCGTTCGGCCGATACGGTACCATCGCCAAAATCCCAGTGCCAGCTATTAATGTTCCCGCTCGATTTGTCGGTAAATTCTGTCTTGAGATGGTCAAAAATGTCTATGGTGTAAATGAAGTCGGCAACACAGGCGCCAGGTTCATGAACGGTGACTGGTACGCAAAGCATATCATGACAAAGGTATCCCGAATCTGAATCAGAAACGGTAAGACAAACAAAGTAGGTACCACCTGCTGAATATGTATGCGAGGGATTTTGAAGCGTCGAGGTAACTCCATCGCCAAAACTCCACTGCCAATGTTTGATCTGTCCTGATGACTGATCCTGAAAATGAAAAAACATGGGATTTCCAGGCTCGGGATTTGCAGTAAAGGCGGCATGACAGGCTGCAGGGTTATCGCGATTATCCGGCGCCTGGGCGCAAACAACACGGAAAACCGCAAGTAGCATTACACAGAGGATGGCATTTCTCATGGATTTTTCTTTTTTCCCGCGAAATTAAACTGTATGCCAATTCCCAGCCCCACTGACCAGGGCGCTTTGAAGCTGACATTTTCCTGTTCAACGATGGAATTCAGAAAATACTTAAACGATGGCTCAAAATAGATACTTATTTTCTTG
>JAPLDU010000050.1 GCA_026391255.1 Bacteroidia bacterium
ATTTTAAAAAAGTTCAAGTTTTTGAAACATTCAATTTTTACCCGCCCCTGACCCCTCCCTGCGAGCAAGGAGGGGAATAGATTTCTGCTAAATTATAACATATTACATAGCGGACAATCCCCTCCCTGCCAGCAGGGAGGGGAAAAAGGGGAGGGTAAATAAATTAAATTATACGTAATCATCAAACTCTTAATAAAATTCAAAACAGTTTCTTAATTAAATCATTTAAAATTTTTAGTATTTCATCAGCTTTATTAATAAGGTCAATTTTTGAAGGAGTCTTAATATAATTAAGTTTTTCAGCCAAATAAATCATTGATTTAACTTCATTACATGAACTTTTTGAAATATGGATAAAACGTTGAAAATCCAGGTCACTGTTTCGATCAAAGCCTTCTGCAATGTTATTTGAAACTGATACTACAGCCCTGCAAATCTGGTCACGAAAACCATAATCCTTTGATTCTCTGAAAATTTTATAAATATTTACTGCAAATTCCTGAGCCTTCTGCCAGGCTATTATATCTTCAAATCTTTTAATAATCATTTTTTTTGATAATTTATGATTTATTACTATTGACTAACGACTATTGACTAACAACTATCGACTATTGACTATTGACTATCGACTAACGACTATCCACTCATACATCTTATAAACTCCCCACCCTATCAGGCTTCCGAACGCTGCGCCGGCCAGCACATCACCGGGATAATGAACTCCAAGATATATGCGGCTGTATGAAATAAGGCTTACAAGAAAGAGGGAAATAATGGAAAACCATCGGTTCCTGAATATTTGAATGAGGAAAACCGCCAGTCCGAAAAGGTTTGCCGCATGTGAAGATATAAAACCATAATCGCCGCCCCTGTATCCGTTTACAATATGAACGATATTCATGATGGCCGGATTATGGCTCGGGCGCAGGCGCATGAAAACATTCTTAAAAAGATGAACCGATAACTGGTCGGTGGCAAGAATGAGAAGGCCGATACATAACAGTATCAACAGGCTTTTTTTCCAACCATACTGCTTGATAAAAAGTAAAACTATGAAAATGTAAACAGGTTCCAACATGGCAGGTTTAGTGATATACCACATAAAAGTATCCAGGAAGGGTGCATGCATTCCGTTCAGGAACAGAAACAGCCTGGTATCAATGTTATTCAGCCATTCTATCATTTACATCTATTTGAATTGATGAGCAAAAGTAATTCAAATCTCAATTAATTAGTGCTTTTCTTTAAAGTCATTCTTTTTTGAATTATGAACAAGGATTAACGATTTATGATTTATGATGTACATGTAATCATCAGATTTAATGATAACATCAAAAATCTAAAATCGTTAACTAAGCGAAGCGATTTCACGAACACCTTAAAAAATAAAAAATAGTTGTGAGTAATCGATATTCGTTAATCAAAATATTGATTGATTCTTATGGACAGACTAAGTAGAAATAATCCGGTTACCTGTTTTCAAAAATATGAAACAAGACCTTCCCGGTGATAAAATTATTCTATTTTTGGCGAAATTAAAATCATTATTTTTCATTCATAAAATCAGTACGATGCAGAAACTAATGTTGCTCGGCGACGAGGCAATTGCATTAGGAGCAATTGATTCAGGTATGTCGGCTATCTATGCATATCCGGGAACCCCTTCCACCGAGATCACCGAATATGTTGCACATTCCAGAGAAGCAAAAGAAAAAAATATCCTTGCGAGCTGGTCGACGAATGAGAAGACTGCCATGGAAGCTGCACTGGGCATGTCCTATGCCGGCAAGCGTACCATGGTCTGTATGAAACACGTTGGCCTGAATGTTGCCGCCGATCCCTTCATCAATGCATCCATTACCGGTGCAAACGGGGGAATGATAGTGGTAGCCGCCGATGACCCGTCGATGCATTCATCGCAAAACGAACAGGACTCGAGGTTTTATGGGAAATTTGCCATGATACCGGTTCTTGAGCCGACTAACCAACAGGAATGCTATGATATGGTTTCATATGCCTTCGATCTGTCAGAAAAATACTCCATTCCGGTTATGATGAGAATCACCACACGCATGGCACATTCACGTGCCGGAGTGGTAAGGAAACCGGCCAGAGAACAGAACAGCATTAAGCTTCCCGTGAATCTCATACAATACGTATTATTACCAGGGAATGCCCGCAAACAATATAAAAAACTTCTTGGCAACCAGCAATCGTTTTTTGATGAATCTGCTGCCTCACCCTTCAATAAATATTTTGACGGAACAGATAAAAGTTTAGGAATCATTACAAGCGGGATAGCCTATAACTACCTGATGGAGAATTTCCAGGACAATAAACTGAATTTCCCGGTGCTTAAGATCAGCCAATACCCGATGCCCCGGCCATTTGTCGAAAAACTCATATCCGAATGCAAGGAAATTCTGGTACTTGAGGAAGGTTACCCAATGATTGAAGAATCCTTGCGTGGTTTCCTCAACAATGGCATCAGGATAAAAGGCCGCATGGATGGCACCCTGGTATTTGAAGGAGAACTGAACCCGACAAAAGTGGCGGCTGCCCTTGGAATACCGGTTCCTCAAATTGCAAATATACCCGAAGTGGTGACAAACAGGCCTCCTGCATTATGTTCCGGTTGTCCGCACATTGATTCATACCTTGCATTAAACCAAGCGCTTGACAAATATGCCAAAGGGCTTGTCTTCTCTGATATCGGATGCTACACCATAGGAGCTTTAAAACCCTTTGAATCGATTAACTCCTGTGTTGATATGGGAGCTTCGATAACAATGGCAAAAGGAGCTGCCGATGCCGGCCTTTCGCCTGCTGTTGCAGTGATTGGCGATGGAACATTCACTCATTCCGGGATGACCGGCCTGCTCGACTGTGTAAAGCATAAGTCAAATGTAACCGTAATCATCCTCGATAATAAAACCACGGCCATGACCGGCGGCCAGCCCTCTCACGGGGACGGGCACCTGTTCGATATAGTGAAAGGACTTGGTGTGGAAGAGGAACATATCAGGATATTCAAACCCATACGAAAAAACCATGATGAAAATTATAGGATTATTGAAGAAGAACTCAACTACAAAGGCGTTTCGGTGATCATCCCGACCAGGGAATGCATCGTTGAAACCAATAAACGGATGAGGGAAAAATTCAAATAACCAGGCAATAGGCAATAGGCACTAGGCATTAGGTGTATTAATAATTATGAATTATGAGTTATAAGTTATGAGTTATGAGTTATGAGTTATGAGTTATGAGTTATAAGTTATAAGTTATGAGTACTTGGAAGCTATATTGCTTACTTTAATAACTTTACAAACTTTATGAACTTTACGAACTTTATAAACTTTACGAACTTTATGAACTTTACAAACTTTATGAACTAATAAAAAGATGAAAGAAGATATCATTCTGGCAGGTGTCGGCGGACAGGGTATATTATCCATTGCAGCAGTGATCGGGAGTGCAGCGCTGGAAATCGGCATGTACATGAAGCAATCGGAGGTTCACGGGATGAGCCAGCGCGGCGGTGATGTTATGTCAAACCTGAGGATAGCCGACCATGAGATATTCTCCGACCTGATACCCTGCGGTAAAGCAGATCTTATCATTTCGGTAGAACCAATGGAAGCGTTGCGCCATTTGCCGATGCTTTCCCATGACGGATGGCTGATCACCAATAGTACCCCATTTAAAAATACCCTCGATTACCCGGATGTTGATAAAATCATGGCAACTCTGGAAAAAATCCCGAATCATATCGTGATTGATGCCGACAAGATAGCCAAAGACCTGGGCAGCACTATGTCTGCCAACATGGTTATCCTTGGAGCGGCCTGTCCTTTCCTCGACAATGTTTGTCTTGATATTGAGAATGGTATACGCAATATTTTCGGAAGAAAAGGCGAAAAGGTCATAAAGTCTAACATGGATGCACTAAAGGCCGGCAGGGAATATACCACTGCTCTGCTGAAGAAACAAACCATTAAGATTTGATTTCCAGACCAGCATCCAGCTTGTGTCCCAATTTTTCCTTCTTGGTTTTAAGATAAAAATCGTTATATTTATTTGGCTTGGTAATAAGCGGAACATTCTCCACTATTTTAATCCCATAACCTTCAAGTCCGGCACGTTTCACAGGGTTATTGGTAATAAGCCTGATCCTTGATAGACCTATCTCTCTGAGTATCTGGGCGCCGACACCATAATCACGTTCATCGGCCCTGAAGCCCAGTTCCAGGTTGGCTTCCACAGTATCAAGTCCTTCTTCCTGAAGTTTATAAGCCTGTATTTTGTTGAACAGTCCGATTCCCCGTCCTTCCTGCATCATATATACCAACACCCCCTTACCATTATTCTCAATCATTTCAAGAGCTTTTCTCAACTGGGTGCCACAGTCACATTTCAGCGAACCAAACACATCCCCGGTGACACAAGAGGAATGAACACGCACGAGTACCGGTTCATCTTTTTGCCAGGTGCCTTTGATAAGGGCAACATGCTCAAGCCCGTTTGACTTCTGTATAAAAGGGATCAGGTTAAATGTACCGAATATTGTGGGAAGCTTCACTTCTGCCCCCCTGATGATGAGGGATTCCTGGTTTAAACGATATTTGATGAGATCCTCGATGGAAATTATTTTCATACCAAATTTCCCGGCAATATCGATCAATTGCGGTAGCCTGGCCATAGAGCCATCTTCATTCATGATCTCAACCAGCGCACCGCCCGGCTTTAAACCGGCCAGTCGGGTCAGGTCTACTGCAGCTTCTGTATGACCTGCCCTGCGAAGCACTCCTTTGCTCATAGCCCTGAGAGGGAATATATGACCCGGTCTGCCAAGATCCTCTGGTACGGTTGCATTGTCGACCAGTGCACGGATCGTTTTTGCACGATCAGAAGCGGAAATACCTGTGGTACAACCATATCCCAGCAAATCAACGGAAACAGTAAAGGGAGTCTGGTGAAGAGCAGTATTTCGTCCTACCATCATTTCAAGTTCAAGATGTTCGCATAACTCTTCGGGAATAGGGGCACAAATCAGACCTTTACCATGGGTAGCCATAAAGTTGACAATCTCAGGTGTAATCAGTTCTGCCGATGTAATGAAATCACCTTCGTTCTCACGGTCTTCATCATCCACCACAATTATTACTTTCCCTGTACGTATGTCTTCAATGGCTTCTTCAATAGTATTCAACTTGTTATGAGTATGAAACTTAGTTTCTGCTTTCATAGGAATAAATTATAATCAAAGTGCTGCAAAAGTAGTCAAAAAATAATAGACCTCTTTTCAGACAGAAGGGTAAATACCCTGATCGGCAACAATATATATTTGATATTCATTTATATATACAAATATTTACAAAAAATATGCATTGTTCTTATGTTTAATAAATTATCTTTGTTGCAATAAATCAAACCGTTTATGAGAAATATCATATTATCACTGCAGTTAATTTTCATGTTAACTGTATCAATGAATGTTTACAGCGATACTGACACTACAAAAGTATTATTCATTGGCAGTGATCTGATCATGTATAATAATCTTCCTGATATTTTCAAAGGATTGTCAGTTACAGCAGGCAAAATTGTCTTTATTGACCAGGCTGTTCATACCGGGTTCACTTTTGCAAATCATGTTACAGATTCTACCACAATTGCAAAAATCAATCAGACTGACTGGGATTTTGTGATTCTGCAGGAGCAAAGCCAGACTCCATCATATGATTCAACTCGTGATTCCCTGATGTACCCATATGCCATCATTCTTGACAGCATGATAAAAGCCAACCATGCCTGCACCAGGCCGGTATTCCTGATGACCTGGGGCAATAAGAAAGGAGATGTTGATATTCTTGCCCAGGGAGGTTCAGATACTTATGTTGCGATGCAGCATCGAATCAGGGTTGGTTACATGACCATTGCCGATTCATTGGGCGATATGGTTGCACCTGCCGGTGTTGCCTGGAGGACAACTATAATCCAGGATACCTCCTATATTATGTATCAGGCTGACAATATAAACCCTTCCATTTTTGGCTCATATCTTGCTGCCTGTGCTATTTATTCTACGATATATGATGAACAGGTATTTGGTAATACATATTATTCTGGTCTTATGGATCTTGATGCGGCAAATCTTCAGCAAATCGCTTCCCATACTGTGTTAGACACCATTTCTTATTGGAATATCGGAACATGGGCGAAATTCAGTTATTATTCTGACCAACTGAATGTATACTTTGAGAACAAATCATGCAATGCAACTTCATTTACCTGGAATTTTGGTGATTTATCAGTCCTATCTACAGAAGAAAACCCGGTTCACAGCTATGCAGCTCCCGGCATATACATTATTAGCCTTGCAGTGGCTGATTCCTGCACAGGCCAGACGGATACCATGATAATCCATATTAGTGTTACCAGCCTGGGTATGAATGATCTGACTAAAAATACAGGTATTTCGATTTTTCCTAACCCGGCAGGCAACCTGATTACCGTTAAGTTCTCAGGTGATCCTGCGGAAAAAGATATTCAGATCCTGGATGCAGTTACGGGCAGATTATTAAAGGAATATCCGGGCATTAATCAGGATGAACAAACACTTGATATTTCAAACCTGGCAACCGGTGTATATATTCTGAAGGTTTATTGCGGTGAATCTGCCCACATCGGGAAATTCATTAAAATGGATGAAAGATAATCAAATTCCTCAACCCAGGGACAGACTGATTCTTTATTAGAGTCTGTCCATAATATTCAATATTTTGATTAACGAATATCGTTTAACGATTTTTGATGTTATCAATAAATCAGATGATTAGACATACTTCATAAATCATAAATCGTTGATCCTTGTTCTTAAATCAAAAAAGAATGACTTTAAAAACAAACACTAATCAGTTCAGGCTTCCGAACACCTGCTTCAGAATATCATTTACCCTGTCCTGGGGATTATGTCGAATATCCTTTTCTTTATCGGCTATCTTAACAAACAATCCGTCAAGCGCTTTAGATGTCGAATAATTGCTAAGATCGGTTGTAACCGGTGTCAGGCCGGCCAGTTGACCAACTACGGTATTGACCACATCATTATTATAAGCAGAGGTCAGAGAATACCAGGAATCATTGGCTGAAACGCCTCCTACCAAAGGCTTGCTAAGAGAATTATCGATCTTTGGCTGATACAACTGGTAAAGGCCAGTCCAGGTATTCTGCCTGAGATAATGAGTAGCTGCACTATCGTCACCGTGCAGAATATTGTAGGCATCAGCAATGGTCATATTCGTTACGGCATCAATAAATACCGGGGCGGCACCACTGGCAGCATCTTCGGCTGCCCGGTTTATGCGCAATATCACATCCTCGGTCATCTGTGAACCGCCGGGAATATAAGATATGTAACTAATGATATTATCAGCTTCTGGAGGCAGCAATATCTTCACAACTGCATCACCGTAATAACCATTTACTTTTGATAAAGTGGCAACAGAGGAGTCAGTCCCAACGGTGAGGGCAGATTTAAGCCCTTCAATGATCTGTGTATCCGTAAGACCTGTCGATAATTTATCACAGGACATAAAGATAACTGCAAGCAATGCACAGGTCAAAAATAAGCTGATTCTTTTCATTTCATTCAATTATTATACTGTAAAGAACGGATTTATATATGAATTTATGACAAATACAGTGATTAAAAAACTGTTTTAAATTTTAATATTTAACTATCGATATTATCTTATGTGACTGATTATTATTATATTAATTTGTTTTTCATATCCTCCCCTTTTTCCCTCCCTGCTGATCTACTTTTTATACATAAATTATTATCATGCTATAAATCTGATAAATATGTTGGTTGTTCATTCTTATTTCTTATCTTCTTTTGCTCGCCCAAAACAAAAGGGCGCCACGAACGAGAATACAACATGCACTTTTCACACAAGCTTACGCTATCGGGTCTGTGCATGTTGTATTCCTCACCGAAAGTTACTCACCCCGACACGTCGGGGTTCGTGAGATCGCTTCGCTAAGTTCGTGGACAGCCAACGCACCTGGGCTTTCATGGTTAAATTTTCCCTATTAGAGATTAATTTACATTGTCAATATTCTTATATAATTTTCAAGGTTCAATAATGAATGATTTATTCAAATCACATTGAGCAGATTGGTTTCCGCCTCAGGTTAATTTGCGTAGAATTCAAAGAAAATTTGTGTGCGAAGGAACTGGCAAGCAGCCCACGAGTACCGGCGGAAGAATTAATATTTATTGGAACATGCAAATTCCGGTACGGCTTGGGCTGCGTGAAAACAAATTTTCTGTAGAATTCAGCAAATTCATCTGCAGCGGTGACTTTTCTTTGATTACTTTCTTTTGGTAGTTGCAAAAGAAAGTAATAATCAATATCTTAGATTAAGACTGAAAAGATGTGTATAAAGATTAGGCTAGCAGGGAGGAGTTAGGAGTGGGTAAAAATAGCACATAGCATAAATTTGAAATATTATTAATTTCAAAATACTCTTTTAAATATTGTCTGACAGATTAGATTTACAGTATTTCTGTTGCGTCTTTAGCGTCAATAGCGTTTATTTTTTTTATGCTGAAGGAATAAGTGTTGCAATGCAGATTCAGAATTTCCTTCCGAATAGCTGTGTAATTAAATCATCCCTTCTGATCTTTTTCAGCGCCGAAATGAGCATACCTTTGTTTTCTTTTTTATACCAGAAGAAAAAATTGCGCTGTAACAGTTTTTCTTCCCTGCTGAGCGGTGTCCGTACTTTTTTCAGGGTATATGGATGTATTCCCGAATAATAAATTACCGAAGACAAAGTCATGGGAGTAGGTGTAAAATCCTGCACCTGTTCAAGCCTGAATTGCAGTTTTTTAGTAGCAACGGCCAGTCCGGCCATCGATTCTGTAGTAGTGCCGGGATGACCTGATATGAAATATGGAATAAGTTGCTGGTTCAGTCCCACCTCAGCATTGATCCTTTCAAAATGTTCGTTTAGTTTGATGAATTGGCTGAAAGAAGGTTTGCGCATGATCTTCAGTACCTCGTCATCGGTATGTTCAGGTGCAACCTTCATTCTGCCCGAAACATGATGCTTCACCAGATCGCGGAAATAGTCCCTTGCCATACGGTTCAAAGGATTTCCATCCTTACCGAGGAACAGGTCATAGCGGATACCACTGCCAATGGTTATCTTTTTCAGACCGTCAGAAATCCGTGCTTTGCGATAAAGATCAAGCAAAGGTTTATGATTAATATCCAGGTTTTTGCACACTACGGGATAAATACAGGATGGTTTCCTGCATGTATCACAAATGGACTGGTCAATTCCCTGCATCCGGTACATGTTTGCCGAAGGTCCGCCCAGATCAGTAATATGGCCGGAAAAATTTTCCATTCTGATCACTGCATTCAGTTCTTTCATAATTGATTCTTCCGACCGTGACTGAACAAACTTACCCTGGTGGGCCGATATGGTGCAGAAGCTGCAACCCCCGAAACAACCGCGGTGTATGTTGATCGAATGCCTGATCATTTCATATGCAGGTATATCACCTTTATCCATGTAGCGAGGATGCGGCAGCCTGGTGTAAGGCAAATCGTAAGGTTCGTCAATCTCTTCCTGGCTCAGAAAAGGATACGGAGGATTAACAATGACATTCTTATTCCCTGTGGGTTGTATGATCCGGGCGGAGTAACGCCTGTTCGATTCTTCCTCGATAATTTTAAAACTTTTGGCAAACTCCTTTTTGTCCTTCAGGCTTTCCTCGTGTGAAACAATCGTTATTGTACGCCATTCCTTATTTCCCTTAGGTATCTTTTCAGAAACAAAAGCAGTCTGGTGCAGGTTTTTAACAGATGAGAACGGAACTCCTTTTTTCAATAGAGTGATGAGTTCAGTCACCGGCTTTTCTCCCATTCCGTAAATCAGCATATCAGCTCCACTGTCGGCCAGGACTGATGGTTTTAATGAGTCTGACCAGTAATCATAATGTGTCAGCCTTCTCAGGGAAGCTTCAATTCCTCCGAGCACAACAGGTACATCAGGATATAGTTTTTTCAGGATACGGCAGTAAACAGTTGCAGCATAATCTGGTCTGTTACCTGCTTTACCTTCGGGTGAATAAGCATCATCTGAGCGTTTTCTGAGAAGTGCGGTATAATGGTTAATCATGGAATCCATTGAACCGGAAGTAACACCGAAAAAAAGTGCCGGTCTGCCTAATTTCCGGAAGTCGCGCAGGTCGTCCCGCCAGTTAGGCTGAGGTACAATAGCCACCCTCAGCCCTTGCTTTTCCATCATCCGGCCAATTACGGCCGCACCAAAAGAAGGATGATCGACATAGGCATCTCCGGAAAACAATATCACATCTACACTTTCCCAGCCCCGTAACTCCAGTTCCTTCGCAGAAGTCGGCAGCCAGTCGGTCAGCTTGTAATTTACCGGTTTTGGTTTCGAATACACTGATTTTTAATTTACCTGGCAAAAGTACGATCAAAATGTGGTAATGCGATAATGTAACAATTTGAAAATTTGAAAATTTGAAAATTGTATTTGATTATTGCTTCACTCAGTCTCTATGTCGCTACGTTCGCCCCGTCGCTTCGTTCGCCAAGTCGCCTGGTCGCTTTGTTCGCCCTGTCGCTTCGTTCGCCCTGTCGCTTCGTTCGCCAAGTCGCCCTGTCGCTCAGTTCGCCAAGTCGCTTCATTCGCCCCGTCGCTTCGTTCGCCAAGTCGCTTCGTTCGCCAAGTCGCTTTGTTCGCCCCGTCGCTTCGTTCGCCAAGTCGCCCCGTCGCTTATACGTTTTCTCGGTGAAGCATTGATTTTGACAAGTCTGAGATTTTATCTACTTTTCGCAGATCAAAACCTTTATTTTATTGATATCTTGCATTGCAACAGAGGTGTTTGAAATAATTCATAATAACCTTATAATAAGTTACTTATTTCTAAAGAAGGGAAATGATGAAAAAATCGGGAAAATGGATTTTCTGTTTATCAGCGCTCTGCCTGGTCTTTGGCAGCTTTAAGGCAAAAGCCACCGGCACTGCGTTATATGAAAATTCGTATATGAAGAGTCAGGGATCCATCAGCTATGTGGTCACTCCCATCAGTTGCCAGGGGAATGACGGACAGATCAACATAACCGTTAACGGAGCTACACCTCCTTATACATACCTGTGGTCAAACGGGGCTACAACCGAAGACCTGGCAGGTATTGGCGTACCTGACACATACACGGTCACCGTAACCGACGGGCTTGGTGTGATCATTTCTTCATCCATAATCGTTGATTTTGCACCGGGGATTATGTCCCTCACCTATGATGTTACAATAGTTGGTTGCCTGGGAAATATTGACCTGACTGTGAATAATGGCACTTCACCATTTACCTACCATTGGTCGACCGGTGCAACCACGGAAGATCTGGCCTCCATGTCAC
The DNA here is from genome assembly GCA_026391255.1 of Bacteroidia bacterium. Taxonomy (GTDB): domain Bacteria; phylum Bacteroidota; class Bacteroidia; order Bacteroidales; family JAPLDU01; genus JAPLDU01. Next base: position 11,472 of record JAPLDU010000050.1, read on the forward strand.
CAGGAATTTATACTGTTACTGTTACTGACAATTCAGGATGCATCCGTATTAAGCAAATTGAAGTGGCCCTGCCTCCTGCGGCCATCCCCGATATTGCCATCACTAATGTAAGTAATTGCGTCACTCTGTCCGATGGTTCTGCTGATCTGTCGCTTACCGGAGGCGTCACTCCTTTCAGTTATATATGGTCAAATGGATTCACCACACAGGATCTGATCAATGTACAAGCCGGCAATTATTATGTGACCATCACAGACTTTTGCGGATCACACAGTTACGATACAGCCATCATATTAACTCCTGCGGCCATCACGTTTTCATTTGACAGAACTCCACCCGACTGCAGTAATAATTTTCTCGGTAGTATTACTCCCAAGTTAATAAATGCTGCTCTTCCCGTCAGTTATCACTGGTCAGACGGGGCATCTACTGCCGATATCACGGGTGTTGCAGGAGGATTGTACCAGTTATCCGTCACCGACAGTCATTCGTGTACTGCCTCTTCTTCCGTTGAACTGGCCGGTATCAGCCAGCCTTACCTTAACATACATGCCTCTGACACCCTGATTTGCAGCGGACAGATAATACAACTTTCCTGTTCTACCAATGTAATTTCATCATATAACATGTCGGCCCTCTACCAGTATGAGCCCAATGTTCCCATCAATGCCGGTGTAATAGCAGACAACAAGGTGTATGGTCCGTTTGATATTGGTTTTACCTTCGGTTACTGGGGAGGTGTATTTACGAGATTTTACATTGGAGCCAATGGCTGGATAGGTTTTGAAGGCTCGCCGGCCGGAGACGGGAACGATCCAAATCTTACGGTTCAGATACCTTCATCACTCCCGGATGTTCCGAAAAATTGCATCATGGCCTGCTGGCGCGACTGGAACCCTGAAGCAGGTCCGCTTCCGGGACAATATGTGAATTATGGTATCTTCGGTTCGTCTCCGAACCGCCGTCTTCTTATTTATTACCAGAATATACCGACATATTCATGCCCTTCTGCCGGAAGTTTCCAGATCGAACTGTTTGAAAGCTCCAATAATATCCATGTAAACCTGATAAATGTACCAACCTGTAACCAATGGCAAAGCGGAAACGGGGTGTTTGGCATACATAGTTACAATGGCAGCCAGGCAATTACAAATCCGGGAATGAATAATACCCCCTGGACAGCGGCCAATACAGGTTACCAGTTCACACCGGTAATTCCCATAACCTGGTACCAGAACAGCGACTCGATCGGAACCGGGCTGACTATGTCGGTTAATCCGCCACAAACTACCGTTTACAAAGCGGTTTGCAGTACATCCTGTGGAGTGCTGATTGATTCAGTGACTGTTGTGGTGGATTCACCTAATCCGCTGTCAATTGCCGGTGATACTTCCATCTGTGCCGGTGATACAATCACTCTGACTGCCACGGCGGGATATGACAGTTATACCTGGTCAGATGGTTCTACAGGACAGGAGATTACCGTCGCACCTATCTTTAGCTCCACTTATCATGTGGATGCATCCACTGCAGCCTGCACCCGGTCAGCAGATGCATTCATACAGGTAACACAGAAACCTGTGTTAAACCTGGGACCTGACCAGTCCTTATGTCTTGGCCAGACTGTCAGTTTAACGGTGAACCCTGCTCTCGGTTTTACTGATTATTTATGGTCAACAGGTGCAACCACCAATAGTATTACGGATGTTCCTGCCTCTGACGGAACTTATACATATTCCCTCATTGCAACCAATCTGTGCGTCAGTGATACCGATACTGTCCAGGTGAATATCAGCGAAGCGCTTAGCATCAACCTGGGCAACGATTCCACATTTTGCTACACTGGTCCAATCACTCTTGATGCCGGGCCTGGTTTCCTCAGTTATTACTGGTCAACCGGCAGCACACACCAGTCCATTACTGTCAGTCCCACTGAAGCCACCGAATATACTGTGTTTGCCATCGGGCCGTGTAATCATTACTGGGACACCATTACCATCAATCCCATTTACCCGCCTGTTGCCGATTTTTATTACAATGCGGTAACCGGTAGCTTTGTGAACACTTCACAATATTTCGCTTCCTGTACCTGGAACTTTGGAGATGGAAGTCCCGTATCGCATGAAGTAAATCCTGTGCATGTATACGATAACGATGGCGCTTATTATGTGTATCTTTACATAGAAAACCTGTGCGGTCATGATTTTATCATTTACAGGATTGTTTACACAGGTGTGGAAGAATTGAGCGCTGGTGTTTTCAATATATACCCCAATCCTGCAGTAAATTTTGTCATGGTAGATCAGGGAGAAAACTCATACTCAAAAGTAATAATCAGCATAGAAGATATTACCGGCAAAGAACTGATCAGGGCAGAAGTATCAGGGCAGTCAAACCGCATAGATACGCGGGGATTGGCGGATGGGATATATTTCCTGAATTTCACGGGTGAACATATAACCCGGACAACAAAAGTGATTATCAGCAGGAAATAGATATGGTTTTTATTTTGCTTGCAGAATAATTTCTTGTGTATTAAGTAATAGAACGCAGATAAATATGATAAACGCTGATAATTATAGCAACTGTTTTGAATTTTTAAAAAGTTCAAGTTATTGATACATTCAAATTTTACCCGCCCCTAACCCCTCCCTGCGAGCAAGGAGGGGAACTGATCTCTGGGAATTTCAGGCATATTACATGGCGGATAATCCCCTCCCTGCTAGCCTACTCTTTATACATAAGTCTAAAATTTACTAATTTTGAGGCTGTTAACAAATAAATATAGGTAATATGGAACCAAAACAACTTGAAATTGATTTTGAGATCAATTTCGACGGGATGTTTAAGGATAAGCGTCTCGAAAA
>JAPLDU010000005.1 GCA_026391255.1 Bacteroidia bacterium
ATCCTTTTTACTCAACGATTCATTTGCCTCAATATAATTTGCACCTACCGAACCAGAAGCTCTGACAATCTGTTTGCTATCCTCAATGTTCGATATATTATTTGGAAGTTTCTTTATATTTAATCTTACTAGCTTTGCAAACTGAAAAGTACGTTCTTCTAAATCATACACCGGTTTTGAATTTGTCATTTTGTTGATTGATATTTATTTGTTATTTGTATTTTGAGATTTGTGATTTCTTGTTTGGTTCTGGATAGTGAAGGTTAAAAATTTAGATTTTGTACATTTTTATAATTTGAAAACCAATTTCCGGGCTTTTCAGAGTCATCTTTATATAAGTTCCATTCTAACAGCCTAAAAGCCTACAGCCTGATCATCTGATAATTATTGATTTCCGTATATATTTAAAAGGTTAACCATTGCTTTGATTTTCATTATACGGTGAATAGAATAATTCAGCTCAGCCAGTTTCAGATTATTCAGTTCCGTTAAATATTCAGAGGATGTGATAATTCCGTTTTCGAGCCGGGATGCATATGATGCCACCACGCTTTTCCTTAACCCGATAATCTCAATATCACTTTTTTGCTGATCCTCCAGCCTGTCAATATCATTTTTTTCTTTAATCGTTGATATATCAAGGTTCTTTTCAAAAGTTTCTTTTTGGGTTCCGATTATTTCTTTTTGCAGGTCAAGAACAGAGCATTCGTTTTTGCTAAGCTTCCAGTCCCAGGGGCTCCAGGTGACCTTTGCACCCACCAGGTAATAACTGCCGAATTTATCTGATAGCATGTTCAGGCCGGGCCTCCCGTAACCTAACTGTCCGAAAGCAGCGACCTTAGGCATATTGCCTGATTGAATAACACTTTTCATAACCTGGCTTTTTTGTTCCTGGAGTTCAAATTGCTTAAACTCGGGACGAAGATTGCCGTTAATATTTTCTGATTTTATTGCAGGCATAATAAATTTTACATTCCCGGGCAGGCTTTCACCCATAAGGCTTGCCATCATGTCGGCTGTCGATTTTTTATTGAATAGAATCTCAGTCAGTTGTTCAGCAGTTTGTAAAAGTTCTGCCTCCAGTACATCTTCGTTGGATTCGGCCATTATCCCGTTTGAAACAGCTGATTTCACCTGTGCCAGTCTTGATTTAATATCATCCTGAATTGATAGCAATTGTCTTTCATTTTCCTGTAAAATCAATATACTGAAATATAATTGATTAATCCAGTCTTTCAGTTTATACATTTCGACTTCCAGGTTTTGCAGATCAAGCCCTGTAGAAATTTTCTCAGCTTTCTGCTGGCTTTCGTAATAACCGCCACCATAAATCAACTGATTAATATCAGCGGTCAGTTTATATGAATCTTTGTCCGGGGTTGGAATGCTGATCCCCGGAATACTGAGAGGCACTTTGGTAACATCCGACTGGTATGAAGCCTGTGCATTCAAGGTCATTTGCGGATAATAATTCTTCAGAATGTCGGCTGTTTTAATACTGCCTGCCTGGCTCAGTAATTCCTTTTGTCTGACCAGGGGATAATTAATGCCTGCCTGATGCTGGCAATAATATAGGCTGAGACTGTCGGGCAACTGTCCTGAACCCAGCCCCGATATGCATATCATTATGATTAATAAACCGTTTTTCATTGTTTTACAATTGAATTAATGATGAACCGGGTAACTTCTGATTTTCTTTCATTGAAAAATGCATTGAATTTCTTCAGATCTCCTTTAAAAAGAAATTTCTCGATCATTGATTTTGCAGCAAAAGGGAAAATGCATAACGACAATATGTTTACGATGAGGTGCTCAGGTTTGATATCCCGGAGTTCTATGTTGTCAAGACCATTTTTAATCTGGCCCGTAATATCTTCAGGTTCAATTCCGTTACTTTTTAAAAGATTAGCTAGTTTATCAGGATTACGGTTGATCTCATTCATCACAAACATAGGCAGATAAGGATTTTTCTGAAGGAAATCAATATATTTACCTACGATTGCCTCAATCTTATCAGTTAATGGTATTTCAGATTTCAGAACCCCTGATATCTGTGGAAGAAAGTTCCTGAATACTTCAGTAAAAACAGCCTCGAACAATTTCTGTTTATTCCTGAAATAATAATGAACCAGGGCTTTATTAATTCCTGCTTCGTTGGCTATTTCCTGCATCCGGGCGCCGTCAAGTCCTTTCCGGATAAATATTTTCCTTGCCGCCGACAGAATTTTTAATTCGGTTTCTGATAAGGAATCAGATTTAATATCATGATATATCATATTTTAAATTTTACTACTTGGTTTATACAATTGGTTTAACCAAACGGTCAAAAATAAATAATCTGATTTAATCTGCAAAATATTTTAATAAAAAATTTCATGAAAGATCAATAATTTTCATTTTTTCAGAAATTCTGCAATTTTGTATATTTACACATTCTATTAACAAGATAAAAAAATGTACCGAAAGAACCTGATAATTAGCTACCATTATCACCGATCAGATATTGAAGCATTTATATGGATTTCTGCTTTGATATTTTTTGCTTTAATACATCCTGATGAAAATTCAGGATTCACCATATGTCCGTTTCATCTTCTTGGCTTTCAATACTGCCCGGGTTGCGGACTGGGACATTCCATATCGTTCCTGCTTCATGGCAAAGTTGTACCATCAATTGATGCACATCCTCTGGGTATATTTGCACTGCCAGTCCTGATTTTCAGGATATATAGGCTGTTGAAACTTTCAGTAAAATTATCCGTAAATAGAATTGAAAATCAAAGCCAGGGATTGCTTATTGCTAAGAAGTAATTAGAATTATCATATTACAATTCAATAATTTAAATTTTTAAAAGTATGGATATAATTTATCTTTTACCGGAACTTGAGGCGTCTGAAATGTTTTATATTAAAGACATGACAAAAGACCTGGATGATAAACAGACTGAGCTTTTTGCACACATTTACAGGGCAAGAAGGAAAGACCCTCAACTCATTCTTTTGACCACATTGCTCGGATTTGCCGGTATTGCCGGTGTTCAGCGTTTTCTTACAGGGCAGATCGGTATGGGTATTCTGTATTTTTTTACCGGTGGTCTTTGCCTGATCGGTACCATTGTGGACCTCGTAAATTATAAAATGCTTGCATGGGAATTTAACCGCAGTATTGCCATGGATGTTCTATTACTTGTAAAACGATAGTGGCTGGAGAAGAAATTATTGATCATTTCCCAGTTTCTGAAGTCATACCTCCATTTCTGTTTAATTGCTGGAAACATCACCGGTATTTTATCAGGAAACAAATTGAAATCCTGAGTTCTTTGAATGAACCGGCCATCAGGCTGTTACAAAAATCATTGTTGCTTATTGGTGATTCACAGATGGATATGTATACAGGTTATTTGGATATATCAAACATTATTCAGGAATTGACGGATCGTTTATTTTCGGCCCGGGCCGACACTGAAGACAGGTACTACGAATGGCTGCAGTCAGGCGGAGATAACTACCGGATCATTACTATCTCCGATGGTTCAGGATGGGCATTGCTCAGAGGAAATATCAACAGTTGTTATATCCATATTCATCCGGCAAAGCACTCATTATACACAATACGGGTACGGGCTAAAGAACTGAAGACTGCTATTACTGCGCTGGTGTGGTCTAACATCACTGATGGATCACCATACAATATTCAGACAATAAATAAAGCCCGGAAAGAGGTTTTATCAGAACCTCCGATAAAATCCATTTCCATGAATGAAGGTATTGGAAAACTGATCACCATTCTTTCTGAATGATAATCAAATGGACATTTTCATTAATTTTTTAATTTCTTTTCTATTTCTTCCACATCCTGGCGGAACTGGCGGTCGGTTTCGAGCAGGTTATTGACCGTACGGCAGGCATGAAGTACGGTCGCATGATCTTTCACACCAATCTGAGTACCGATGGTAGCCAGGGATGATTTGGTGTAATTCTTGGAAAAATACATGGCAATCTGCCTGGCTTGAACAATTTCGCGTTTTCTTGTCTTTGACTGTAATTGTTCGAGACTCAGGTTAAAGAAGTCGCACACGATTTTCTGAATATAATCTATGGAAATTTCTTTTTTGGTGTTTTTAATCAGTTTGCTGATCAGTTCCCTGGTCAGTTCAAGGGTGATGTCTTTCCTGTTCAGGGTAGATTGGGCAAGTACGGAAACGAGAGCGCCTTCCAGTTCCCTGATGTTATTGGTAATATGTGAAGCTATATAATGGATCACTTCTTCGGGGAGTACAAGACCATCGTTATAAATTTTCTGTTTCAGGATGGCAATGCGGGTATCCAGGTCAGGTGGCTGAAGGTCAACGCAGAGCCCCCATTTAAACCTTGATAAAAGTCTTTGCTCCATTCCCTCCAGTTCAACCGGGGGTTTATCAGCAGTCAGAATCAGTTGTTTTTTAAGCTGATGCAGATGGTTGAATATCTGGAAGAATGTTTCCTGTGTTTTTTCCTTTCCGGCAAATTCCTGCACATCATCGATGATCAGCACATCGATCATCTGGTAAAAGTGGATAAAGTCATTGCTGGTATTATTCCTTATCGATTCAATATATTGTGTTTTAAACTTATTGGCAGTTACATAAAGAACAGTTTTATCGGGAAGTGTTTCTTTAACTTCAATTCCGATAGCCTGAGCCAGGTGAGTTTTTCCAAGTCCGGAACCGCCATAAATAAATATGGGATTAAATGCAGTGCCTCCCGGGTTTGCGGCAACCGTAACACTTGCCGAACGTGCCAGTTTATTGCATTCACCTTCTACAAAATTACGGAAAGTATTGTCAGGATTGAGTTGCGGATCAATCTGCATTTTACGGATGCCGGGAATAACAAATGGGTTTTTTATGCCTTCTTCATCGGGTTTAAAAGGCAGATTAACCGGCTTATTTACAAGTTCGGTTTTGTTTTTTGCAGGTAATTTAACTGTATAAGGTCTGGAATTGGAATTGACAGTATTTTCCATTACCACATTATACTCAAGTTTGGCTTCCGCACCGATCTCCTTTCTCAGTGTTTTGCTGATGATATCAATATATTGCTCTTCCAGAAATTCATAAAAGAAGGGACTCGGTACTTGTATGGTAAGCACATTGTTCTGTATTTTCAATGGAACGATAGGCTCGAACCAGGTCCGGTAACTGATTGATGGAACATTGTCCCGTATAATTGTAAGACAATTCTTCCAAACTTCTTCGTGATTCTTGGCCATGCTGTATGATTGCTTTAATAATTAAAAACCCAGCTATTCTGATGACTACAAATTTGTGTTCATTAAATATGATAAAAAAACCGCTTCGTCTTTTATTTTTGAAAAACTATATATCACAATATCATTCAGACAGATAAATTTCGAATTATAAAAGATGATCATAATGCATTGATTTTTAATAATTTATAAAAATAAGTCCTAACCCGTTGTTTTTAAAATGATTATTGCAGTTTTAATCTTTCCCATCCCACTTTTGCACATTTAGTTTTAATTAAATGGCTGTCTATTAAACTTAAGCCCGCAATAAAAAAAATCGAATAAATTTAAAATTTTATAAACAAGAATCTAATTTTTAAAATATTTTTTGCACTTTTTTTATATGTTATTAAACATGTATTATGATTCATTGATTTTCAATCATATTCAAAAATGTAATTTTAAATAATATTACAATAGCCAGATATTTAGTTAATTATATTGATTTCTTTCACTTAAGTCTAATATAAAAAAGAATATTATAATATTATCATACTGTGAATATGATGGTTATCAAAATATTAATTATAAGAGTTATTTTAGATTTATTTAAATAATGGAGATGGTCTGTATGCTAATTTCTGTGCCAGGCCGGCACTTCTCAGCATGGGATAATATTTAGATCAGGCTCTGACTGGTTTTACTGCACTCCGAAAATACATATTTGGTCAATTGTAAATAACTGCCAGATAGTACAAATTATATTACTGATTACCAGTTGTTTCTTGATCAGTAGTTCATTAAACTCAAAAAAAAAGAGGCTGTCAGATGACAACCTCTTTTTTTTCAATAAACTATTTATTATTGAATTATTTTTACGTCGAATGTCACGGTTCCACCAGTTGTTGTTGAAATAGCGGTAATTTTTAAAACACCCATCCTGTTACTCACTGTTTTAAAACCAAAGACATCACCAAGTGTCAGCCCGATAGCTACCTGATCAGTAGTAGTAGCAGTGTTATCAATAATATCCTGGTATGTGGCAGAGTCAAAAAACTCGGGTGCCGGATTATTACCTAAGAACACAAATCTGGTAGAATTCTGTGGGGTCCAGGAAGCCCAGTCAATGACTCCGCCCCATGTCTGGGTATGAATATCAACATCGTCAGGTGAATATAAAGCATCACCGTTTGTTGCATCATAGTAATAAATCATATCGATCTTACTGTAATTTGAAGCCACCTGGCTTGTGGTAAATACACTACCTTCATATGAAGCGCCGAAACTACCTGTTGAACTGGCCTGATCACCAAGTGTGATGGTATTGTTGACAATTTGTGGAACTGTTACGGTAAAGGTAACGGTTACCTGGGTAATTTCATCATTGCTGTCCTTCACTGTAAACCTCAGCGCAACTGTGCCTGCTGAACTGACTTTCACATTGTAATAGATTTTGGCATTGGTCAGACCACTCTTGAATGCAAACGGACTGCTTGTTACTGTCTGATCAAGGGCATCAGAGGGAACGGAAGCAGTGGCATTTAAATCAGTAATCGAAGCGGGTAATGCACCGGTAACATCGATGGTCAGGGAAACCAGTTTACTGTCGACAGCGCCCGTAGTAATGATAACATCCGGGATTTCTCCGAGATTATAGGTAGTACCATCTGTTATTCCTGTTATCGTTACAGTAGGAGGTGTATTCTCAGTCTTTTTGCAATTGGTTAATAACACGCCAAAAATGGCTGCAAATGAGATCATTAATAAAACTGTACTAAACTTTTTCATACTTTTATCAATATTAAGTTAAACAAAATTTAAAGTGCAAAAATAGCAGAATTTTCAATTTCTTTTCATATTATTTGGTCATTATTCAAAATATTCCAGATTTTGTCTTTTAAGCGAATCAGTCCTTTTTTTGAGAATGAAGAAATAAAAATATATGGTATAGGTGGAAGATCATTTTCAATTTCTGATAGAATTTCAGCATCGGCGAGATCACATTTTGAAATAGCAAGCAGCCTTCTTTTATCAAGCAGTTCAGGGTTGTATTTGTTAAGTTCATTCAGCAATATTTCATATTCATTTTTTATATCCCTGCAATCAATGGGGATTATAAACAGCAGGATTGAATTTCTTTCAATATGCCGTAGAAATCTCAAACCCAGTCCTTTCCCTTCAGCGGCTCCTTCAATAATACCAGGTATGTCTGCCATCACGAACGACCGATATCCGTGATATTTCACTATTCCCAGATTTGGAACCAGAGTAGTGAAAGGATAATCAGCAATTTCAGGCTTGGCATCAGATACAACAGATAGAAGTGTTGATTTACCGGCATTTGGAAAACCTACCAAACCAACATCTGCAAGGATTTTGAGTTCAAGAATCACCCAGGCTTCTTCAGAAGGTTCTCCGGGTTGTGCATACCTGGGAGTCTGGTGTGTGGCTGATTTGAAGTTTGTATTTCCCATTCCGCCTCTGCCACCGTGAAACAGTATTTTCTGTTCACCCTCCTGGGTAACTTCAAGTATTTTTTCACCTGTTTCGGGGTTCCTGGCAATTGTTCCGGGAGGTACTTCAATGATAACATCTTTCCCGTCGGCTCCGGTACAATTATTATCTGATCCGTTAATCCCGTTTTCAGCAAAAATGTGCCGCTTATATTTCAAGTGTATCAATGTCCATAACTGGCTGTTGCCTTTCAGAATGATATGACCTCCGTGTCCGCCATTTCCACCGTCAGGTCCTCCTTTAGGAGTAGACCTGTCCCGGTGAAAATGCACCGAACCTCCACCTCCATGCCCTGAACGGCAGAAAATCTTCACATAATCAACGAAATTAGAATCGGGCATGATTTAAATATTAATAAAAGTCGTTTAGACTATAGACTGTCAGGTATTTAGTATTTTATTTCTGAATTATTGATACGTTTTGGAAAATAATTCCAAAAAACAAATCACAAAAAACAAATAATAAACAATATCAAAATTTCAAATACGAAACAAACTACTTTGATCTTTCAATGTTCGAAATATTATCTGAAAGTTTCTTTATATATTAACTTACTCACTTTGCAAACGGGAAAGTAGGTCTTCTTAATGATACAACGGTTTTGAATTTGTCATTTTGTAGATTGAAATTTATTTGTTATTTGTATTTTGAGATTTGTGATTTCTTGTTTGGTTCTGGCTCTTCCAGGTTAGGGAAATGAAATTTCATTATTATCCGACAGCCAATATACCTATCAGAAAATAAAATGTGTACGGGTACTTGCATCAGAAAGCATGTTTATTCTGATCGATCACCTGGCATATATCTTCAAATACTCTTTCAATTTTTTCCGAACCATTCAATGCATAAAACTTTCCCTGTGATTGGTAATAATTAATGACTGCCCTTGTATAATCATGGTATAACCGGATTCTTTTCCTGATAATTTCAATATTGATGTCATCACTGCGCTGACTGGTCAGACCACGGTTGACCAACCTTTTTTCCAGTTCTTCCTCATTTACCTGGAGTTCAAATAATGCTGATATGGAAGAATTCCTTTCCTTTAACAAGCTGTCTAAGTTTATTGCCTGTGGAACAGTTCTCGGAAATCCATCAAAAATAAAACCTTTACAATACTTGCATCCGTTTAAAATATCCCTGATCATACCGATCATGATTTCATCCGGAACCAGTTCCCCCTGGTCAATAAATACTTTAGCTGCCAGCCCGAGAGGTGTTCCTTCTGCTATTTCAGCCCTGAGAATATCCCCGGTTGACAGATGAGTCAGCCCGAATTTATAAATAATGTTCATGGATTGGGTACCTTTACCTGACCCTGGGGAACCGAATAATATGATATTCAACATACAAAACGTTTTATTGTTTGACTACATAGATATCTTCATAATTCCGGCCAAAACCATCATAGTCGAGCCCATATCCAACAATGAAATTATCCGGAATTTCCATTCCGACATAATCAAGTTTTATTTTCTTTTTATAAGCGCCTGGTTTCAATAATAATGTAACAATTTTTATCATAGCAGGTTCATAGGGTACAAGCTGTTCAATAATTTTTTCAAGAGTAACTCCTGAGTCAACGATATCTTCAATTACAACAACTATTTTCCCCCTGATATCTTCGTTAATCCCGATCAGGGTTTGTACTTTGCCAGTGCTTTCAGTTCCCAGATAAGAAGCAAGTTTCAGGAAAGTAATCCTGCATTTGATGTTTAATCTTTTGAATAAATCAGCAATAAACATGAAAGATCCATTCAGTATTCCGATAAACAATACTTCATCATTCCTGAAGTCATTATTCAGTTGACATGCCAACCGGTCAACCACTTTTTCAATCTCAATGTAAGAAATGAAAGTCACAAATTCTTTTTCAAGTATTCTGATCGTATTATTCAAAGTATATTTTCTTAGTAATCAGTATATGACAATTATTTATGTTGTAAAAATTATTTATTGAAAATGATTTTTTTGTATCTTGCGAAAGTATAAATTTTAACCAGAGATAAGTAGTGCTTGATAAAATATTATGAATCCTCTTGTCAGTATTATCATGGGTAGTACGTCGGATTTGCCGGTAATGAAGGAAGCTGCCGAAATTCTGAATGATTTCAAACTGCCATTTGAAATAATTGCCTTATCGGCTCACCGCACGCCACAGGAAGTCATGGACTTTGCAAAAAGCGCCTGCGACCGTGGTGTTAAAGTGATCATTGCCGGAGCAGGCGGTGCGGCACATCTTCCGGGAGTTATCGCAGCCAATACGCCTCTTCCAGTTATCGGAGTTCCCATTAAAGCTTCGATCTCAATCGATGGTTGGGACTCAATTCTTTCAATATTACAGATGCCCCCCGGCATTCCGGTAGCAACCGTAGGACTGGACGCCGCAAGGAATGCAGGTATTCTGGCTGTTCAGATCATCGGGACAGGAAATAATGAAATCCGCGATTCCATGATAAAGTTCAAATCCGGTCTGGCCCAGAAAATTATTAAAGCAAATAACGAACTACAGAATATAAAATATGAATTTAAGGTAAACTGATAATTTGTATATACTTATGGGACAAATGAATATGCGCAAATTCTACTGGTTTGTGCTGATTTTGGTTATACATGATTTTCATGTTTTCGCAGTAGGAGATAATTATCCCGTAGGAGCAAGGCAGGCCGGAATGGCCAATGCCGCCGTAATGCTGTCCGACCTGTGGAGTATTTCTCATAACCAGGCGGGACTGGTTTCTCTTGATAAATTGACGATTGGATTTTTTCATGAAAATAAATTCATTGTCAGCAAATATGCTTATCAGGCTCTTGTTATTGCTGTGCCCGTACATAGTGGTGTTTTAGGTGCAAGTGTATCATATTTTGGGTACAGCAGTTATAATGAAATTAAAGCAGGGCTTGCTTATGGAAAATCATTCGGGAAGATTCTGTCAGCAGGCCTTCAGCTTGATTACTGCAATACTTATGTTACCGGGGAATATGGTAACAGGGGTGCATTGGTAGTTGAAGCAGGACTACAATCACAACCCATTGAAAATCTGCTGATAGGTGTTCATGTTTTTAATCCGTTAAGGGCAAAGATCGCGGTATATGATGAAAATATCCCGACCATTCTGCGAATGGGTGTAGCTTACAGATTTTCAGATAAGGTAATTCTTGCCGTTGAAAATGAAAAAGATATGCTTATGAAACCTGTCTTTAAAACAGGCATAGAATACCATATTTATAAAAATTTTTTTATCAGGACAGGTGTTATGACAAATCCGACCCAGCTCTGTTTCGGAATAGGTTATATTATGAATGACTTTCAGTTTGACATGGCAGTTTCCAACCATCCTGAACTTGGTATCACTCCTCACTTTTCTCTTTCATATCATCTCTGAAAAAGTTTTATAACTTATGAGACACATTATATTAACTACTCTAATTTTCCTGCTATCCCTTGCCAAATCAGTGTCCCAGGTAGAAAATGATCCTTTTTATTCACTGGAAGACATCATTGGCGATCAGCCTGAATCTACCGGCAATGAAGTTGATTGTACACCTATTCTCGATGACCTGCAGTATTTTAAAGAGAATCCTCTGAATTTAAATTCGGCGACATTTTCTGACCTGAATGAAATTCATTTTCTTAATGACGTTCAGATAAATAATCTGCTTGCATATATCAATTCAAACGGACAACTCCTGTCAGTATTTGAATTACAGTACATCAGTTGCTTCAGCAATGATGTCATCAATAAAATATTACCTTATATTACTGTTCAACCGGTAAAGGAACAGGAGAAAATACCCTGGGCAAAGGCTATTAAATCAGGCAGGAATCAATTCTACTTAAAATCCAAGAGGGTGCTTGAGAAACAAAAAGGTTATGAGCCTGTGAACGATGCAATGCTTTCACAGAATAACTCTCATTACCTGGGAAGCCCGTATCAATGTTATTTCAGGTGGATGTACAATTATAAATCATTCATTTCTGCAGGCATCATTTCCGAAAAGGATGCCGGCGAAGAGTTTTTTAAAGGCAGCGAGAAACAGGGCTTTGATTATTATTCAGCACATTTTATTTTACATGGCTCCGGGATCATTAAAACCCTTGTTATTGGCGATTTTGATGTTCAGTTTGGCCAGGGACTTACACTCTGGACAGGATTTTCAGCAGGTGGAAATACCTCAGGATTGCTGAATTCTTTACGAAACCCGCAATATTTCACTGCCCATACCAATTCAGATGAGAACCGGTTCATGAGAGGTGCAGGAGTCACTATATCATCAGGGAGTTATGATTTTTCTTTTTTCCTGTCAGATAACAGAATGGATGCAAATGTTTTACCCGCTGACAGTACAAATTCGGGTAAACTGACTGTAAGTTCTTTTCCAACTAGCGGCAATCATACAACTATGCATGAAATTGCCGGTAAAAATGCCGTAAAAGCAAGGACAGCGGGTGCTCATCTTGACTATGTAAGTGAACACTTGAAAATAGGAATCAGTGGAATATATTATGGTTTTAATGCCATAGTGGAACCAGGTTCTGCACCATATGATAAATTCAGTTTATCCGGTTCTTCAGACTACCGGGCGGGGTTTGATTACAGGCTGAGATATGACAAATTTACCATTTATGGCGAAGAAGCTTTTGATAAACATAATTCTGTGGCGATGATGAATTCAGCAGTGTTTGAAACAATGCCGCAGTTGTTATTTTGTATTCAGCAGAGGAAAATTGACAGAGGGTTTCATGGGCTATATGCCTCATTACCCGGAGAAGGATCAGCTATATCCAGTGAAAATGGTGTCTATTTAGGCCTGGAACTTTATCCTGCCCGTAACTGGAAAATCCTTGCCGGATTTGATTCATACAGATTTCCCTGGCTCAAATATGGCGTTGATGCTCCCTCTTTCGAAAGTACGTTTTCCATATTACTGAGTTATCTGCCTTCACGCGAATTTACCTTATCTTTAGGTATTAAAAATGATGTAAAATCAGGGAATATCATTACAGAGCATAATCCCTCTGTTGTTTTGGCCGATAGTAAAAAACAAAATTTCAGGTTTAATGTCAGCAGTCATTTATCACCTGATCTAAGTCTTATTTATAGGATTGAGCAAGTGAACTTTTCCCGCACCTCTTCTCTGGAACATGGCTTCCTCGCATTACAGGATATCAGGTATAGCCTGGAAAAAATCCCTGTCTGCATTTCCTTCAGGTATGCAATATTTGATTCAGATAGTTATGATTCCGGCTTAAATGCCTGTGAAGATGATTTATTATATGAATTTTCATCCTGTTCACTTTCGGGAAAGGGAAACAGAATATACCTGGTTGTCAGGTATGAACAATCGAAAAAAATCTGTCTCTGGCTGAAATTTACGCAGACATATTATGATAGAAATACTCTGAATACAGGACTTAATTTTATTAATGGACCAGCAAAATCTGAAATAAAAGTAATGCTAAGGATAATCATGTGAACACTATTTATCATTATCACTGAACAACATGATTTTATTTCAAATAATCCTGTAACTTGCAACATTTACAAAAAACTCTTTTGTATGAAGTTTGGCATTATAGGAGGTACTGGTCTTGAAGATACCCAAATACTGAAAGATGTTAGTGTAACTGAAGTATTAACAAAGTACGGAAGCCCCTCATCCTCTTTAAAATGTGGCTCAATTGATGGAGTAGATGTTGTGATCATTTCACGACATGGTGACCGACACCAGATTACGCCTACTCATGTGAATAACAGGGCTAATATCCTGGCGTTGAAGGAAGCGGGTGTCACCCATATCTTTGCTACCAGCGCTGCTGGTTCTCTGAGGGAAGAAATCGGAATGGGAGACATTGTCATTCCTGATCAGTTTATTGATTTTACAAAGTTTAGGGAAGTTACAGTATATGAAGATTTCAATTCCGGAATATGTCATACCCCTATGGCAGATCCTTTTGATCTGAAGCTGAGGAGCTCACTTATTGAGGCAGCAAAACAGCAATCCCTTACATTTCATAGTAAAGGGACTGTTATCACCATCGAAGGCCCCCGGTTTTCGAGCAAAGCAGAATCAAGGATGTTCCGCCTGTGGGGAGCCGATGTGATCAATATGTCAATTGCTCCGGAAGTCATTATTGCCAACGAAATGAATATTCCTTATGCCTGTGTGGTGATCAGTACTGATTATGACTGCTGGAGAGATGATGTTGCACATGTCAGTTTTGAAAGTGTACTCAAAGTGTTTGAACAAAATGTGGAAAAAGTCAAAAGACTGCTTATCAAAAGCATAGTGCAGTTTTCAGATCAAACTCAATAGCTTGTTATCCTGTTATTTGTCGGCAGGTTTGTTCTATATATTGGTATAA
>JAPLDU010000137.1 GCA_026391255.1 Bacteroidia bacterium
AATTTGAAGATTTGAAGATTATTTAAATGTTCAATGGTTCATTAATTCGATTGTTATATATTGAAACTCATTTTTTTTAACTGCAAACCACCTATTTCGGAGAGTTCGGATTCAAGTAAATCCCATTTCCCGGGATCACCTGAAAGCTCAAGAATGATAAAACCATGCCGGCTGGCACAATCTTCGTTCACTTCATGAAAACCCAGGCGGGTCTTGATATTTTCAGCATATTTTGATAATATTTTCTGGGTGCGGCCTGCTTCTTTGATCCTGTCAAAAACACTCAATCCCAATATTCTTATTTCACTCATATTTAAAATTTTAAAAAGATATTTTCAAATTATTATATTATTAATTTCCCAGGTCAATTATAGTATCAATTCAATGGGCAAAATAGAACACAGATGACGCTGATCATAAGGGTTTATTAGGATTTCCATTCAGTAAATATAAATCTGAGTTTATCATTTTCATCTACTTTATCCGAATTCCAAAAAATGTAATGATGCTGGGTAATCACAAATATTGCGATATATTATTAAATACATACATCCTTGATATTATTACAGTTGCTGATATTATTTCTTTATTTTTCAAAATGATCATTGAAATTTCAAATTTAAAATAAAACCGGATAATTTTTGAACTTTTTGTACCATTAGCATCTGACTTTCAAAACAACTGATCAATAAATCTGAAATGTCAGTAAACAATAACCAAACGCTTATTTGGTTTGTTTTAAAATAAAATCATTCAGATTTTAAGTGATCGATTTTTTTTACATTTACATCTTTATATAAATTTTCTGAATATTAGTAGCTTATAAATATGGAAAGGACAGAACTGACACCTGACCGGAAAGCATTGGACATAAACCTGAACAGTACCATTTACGGTTCATTTGCAGAGATCGGGGGCGGACAGGAAGTAGCCCGTTTCTTTTTCAGGGCCGGTGGCGCTTCGGGGACGATTGCCAAAACAATGTCCGCTTATGATATGGTATTCAGTAATTCGGTTTACGGACAAAGTGAATCTGGAAGGTATGTAAGCAAGGAAAGACTTATTAAAATGCTTGACATTGAATTTGCCGGCATGGTTAATCTTCTGGAAGGTAAAAAGGATATTTCCACCCGTTTTTTCGTATTTGCCAACACCGTAGCTACCCTGAACTTCAGGAAAGACAACGAAAGCCATGGCTGGATAGGAGTCAAGTTCCAGTTAACACCATATTCCCTGCCAAATGAGATTCTTGTACACGTCAGATTACTTGAGAATGATAGTTTTTTACAGCAACAAACACTTGGTATATTCGGTGTAAATCTTATTTATGGATGTTATCACCTGCACGAAACACCAAACCAGTTTCTGCTTTCCCTGCTGGATTCATTATCACCTGAAAGAATTGAGGTGAACATGGTGGAAATGAAAGGTCCAGAACTTGCCTATGTCGACAATCGCCTGCTCAGTGTGCAACTGGTCAAGAATAACATGACGCATGCCGCTATGTTCGATCGTTACGGACAGGTACAACAACCTGCCGACATGCTATACAAAAGAAATGTACTTGTACTGAGGGGAATTTTCCGGCCCATTACCTATACGGGTTTCGATATGCTGAAAACCAGCTATGGTCTCTTTAAAAGAGATGAGTCCTTTGAAAAAGAAAATACTTTTGCTTTTTGTGAAATAACTCTTAACAGCCTGCTGGAAAAAGGAAATTTTGATGAGAGAGATTTCCTTGAAAGGGTTGATATACTTAACGGTATGGGACAGAATGTGATGATCACCAGTTTCAGGGAATTCTATAAACTCGTTTTTCACCTTTCTCATTACAAAGTTACCAACCTGAGAATTATCATGGGTGTAATGACTTTCCTGAAGGTGATGGACAGTAATTATTACAGCGATTTGAACGGTGGTATCCTGGAAGCTTTTGGAAAACTGTTCCCTGAAAATATGAAACTTTACCTCTACCCTACCATCGATAACAATACCGGAACCATTCTTAATTCTTCCAATATACCTGTCCCTGATGAAATCAGATATCTCTTTTACCATTTGCTGCTGAACCGGAAAATACTCGATATAAAAAATGCAAAACCGGAACGTTTGCATATTCAATCAGCCGAAGTCAGGAAGATGATCTGCGACAAAGACCCAGCCTGGGAAGAACTCGTTCCAAGGTATGTATCCCGAATCATCAAAGAAAAGAACCTTTTCCGGAACGAATGTAAATGATCTGCATAATGAATATTTCTTTTGCTGATCGCAGAAGCAGGATTACATGGATTATTCTCATTATTTTACTGATGCCTGTCATAGTTCATTCCCAAACACCGGAACTGAACAGGATCAAATATGAAATGTACCGTAAAAGGCTGGTTGATAAATTCATGGTAACCGGTAATAATAACTCTCCCGGGTACTATATACCAGCGTCATTTAGGAATGAACAAAAAGGAATTATCAGTTGGGGAGATGCAACTATTTTTCTGAGTAATTATCTTGCAGTATTATCTACTGAATACGAGCTAAATAAACAATTTCCGGATCAATGCCGGAATACGGTGCAGGAATTGTTTCACACGATGAAGGCTCTTGAACGCCTCGATATGACTGCAGAAACATTTTTTGATCCTCATTACATCATCTCTTACCCGAATGGATTTTTTATCCGTGATGATGTACCTGCTGATTTCTCAAGGCGTAATGCATTGACGAACCGTTACATGAAAGACGTACCGAATGTAACATCCGATTATTCAGCCAGTGATAAACGGACAGACGAAATGAGCCAGGATCAGGTTTGGCACCTTTTGCTCGGGTTATCATTAGTGGCAAAATTAGTAGATGATACAGCCAGGTTTGAGGTTTTTGATGAAAACGGGAAAACCAGGATATGTCTTAGTGAATGGGCTAAACAAATGTCTTTCAGGGTGATCAGACACATGCATAATGAGATTTGTGAAAACATCGGGATTGCCGGCGATAAAATCGAATGTTTAAGATACTGGATGGTAAAAAACCCGGTTACTCAACAAATTGTAAAACGTGGTGGCCTGCCTTTATTTCTCAATTACGGTTTTGCAGAAGCCGGCAACAGGATCACAGGAATGAAATATGGGGACCTGCACTGGGGCAGCTCTGAGAATGCCGGCATCTGGTTCGAAATAACCGGAAGGTGGCAGATATTACAAAGTATCACTCAAAAAGGAATATTCCAGGACTTTTATAACTGCGGGGCACTGGCTACTGTCGGGAAAATCTGGGATTCAAAAAAACTCATCCGGTTATTCAATCATCACCGTAAATTGATATTTATTCACAAACCTATGTACGAGCACTTTGCACTTATTTCGTATATCCTGTACGGTGGAGACAAACAATGCATGATGAATGAAAAAAACTTCTACCAGCATTTGCTTGATATTGCTCCTGCCAGTGGCCCGGAGAACTTTGGCCCCGGATCAGGCTACGTCTATGAATGGTCATCAATATCAAGATTAGTATGGCCCGAAAGATGCGGAAATAATACCGGTGAAAATCAGTATGGTGAATATAACGGATTAGATTACATGCTGTTATATAATCTGTATATGATTGTTTACAATGTGATGAAGTGATGAAGTGATATAGTGATAAGTGATAAGTGATAAGTGATAAGTGATAAGTGATGAGTGATGAGTGATGAGTGATGAGTGATGAGTGATGAGTGATGAGTAACGAAGAGACTGAGTGACTGAGTGACTGAGGGACGAAGGGACTGAGTGACTGAGTGACTGGGTGACGAAGAGATGAAAATATGACTAATGACTTTTAACTTGTAACTCGTGACTATTGACTTGTGACTATTGACTATTGACTATTGACTATTGAAGAATCTTCAGCTCTTTTTTCACAATTTCAATTGAATCAGGAGAAATTGAATCGATTTGCGAAAGATAACTTTCTGCTTTTCCTTTCAGTTTCACATCACATATAAGATTATCAAACTCTTCCTGGCTGATCATTTCTTTTCTCAGCATTTTTGAGGAAACAAGGTGGTAATAACTCACCAGATAATCGCGAAGATGATCATATTTATCAAATGAATACATGAACCATTTCGGTCTTGGAATTATACTCGCCATAAAAATGGCCTCATTCAGTGAAAGCTGTGAAACATCCTTATTAAAATAAAATCTGGATGCTTCATTGGCTCCATAAATCAAAGGCCCCCACTCGATAATATTCAGGTAAACCTCATACATCCTGTCTTTGGTAGAAATATTGTTGTTTTCAATCAGCCATACTATCAGTATTTCTTCTGCTTTCCTGGCAATGGTCTTATTCCTGCTCAGAAAAACATTCTTGACCAATTGCATGGAAATAGTACTTCCTCCACGGGCAAATCTTTCCTTTTTAATATTCTCAGCAATAGATTCTTTCATAGCATCCATCAGAAAACCACGATGGTTATAAAATCCTCCGTCTTCTGAAATCATTACTGCATTTTTCAAATAATCAGATATATTGTACAGCTTTCTGAAATTGGAGTTTTTCTCTCCCACCTGGAACCTTCGTACAGGTAATCCTTTTTCATAAGCAGTATATGTAAAAGTATCATTGATCAGGTTAAAATCAGTGTTTCCAAAATGATTGATCCTGAAATTGAACTTTTTTAGATCTGACTCGAGAATGAGCGAATCAGGCTTGCTCATATCCACGAAAAAATTGAGGTGATAGGACAGTTCGCCTTGTGTTTTAATTCCGGCCAGGTTGCTGAATAATCCTGATGGCAATGATTCAAAAAGATCCTGCGCCTGAAATTTATCCTTATGTATTTTAACGGAGAACTGTTTTCCCGGATATAATGTGCAACTGATATATGGATTAAATACCAGTTTATTAAATCTGATCATTGAAGCCGAATCCAGTTCAATTCCATTTTCCGAAAGATTTATCCTGTAACTAATAGTCGAATTGTTCAGTATAACATTTTCTGCGGCTATTCTGGGGTGATTGATTATTAAACCCTGCACGGAAGTAAGTCCATGGATGGATAGCCTGTCATTTTCCAATTCACCGGCCGAAAACTTCAGGTCAAGAGTATCGAATAATAAAGATAAATTCCATTTTTCCCTGAGGTATGGA
>JAPLDU010000064.1 GCA_026391255.1 Bacteroidia bacterium
AAGAGGTAGATATACAGAAGTTTGAAAAATCATATCTTAAAACTCCTAAAAGCCTGACAGTCTACAGTCTAAATACCTATTAAATCAGAAGTGACCAGGTAAACTCCCCGTCCCTTGGGGCGAATGAGAAATAATTCCCATAGATACACACTTGTTTGCTTTGGGGAATTTTATTTATTGTTGTAAGGTATTTGATTATTAAACGTTAAACTTATTCATTTCCCTCTGCCCGTGTTCATTTACGATCTTGCAATAAAGTTCCATGGTGCTGTGATCTTTGTGGCCGGTTATTCCCATTATTTAAGTATTGATTTCCATTATTATTACGTTTCGGAGTTGATTGGATGCGCCGACTGAATTGAACAGCTCCGCCAAAATAATTTGATAACCGCATTGATAATATCCTCAAATGTTTTAACGAGAACATCTTAATCGGGGTGAACTGGTCTATTTAATAGGCACGTCTAATTACCACTTCACTGTTTGATAACCTTCCTGGTAATGAAATTTTTATTTTCACGCATCACCCTGACCAGGTATATACCAGCCGGCCATTTTGAAGCATTTATTGATTGATGAACAACTGATGTCTTTGTACTAAAGACCATTTGTCCGATGGCATTGAAAATCCTGATATCAGCATATGAAACACCCGGGAGATCCAGGTTAAATGAACCATTAAACGGGTTCGGATAAATCCGGATGTCAGCCTGGCTGAGGTTCTCGACCCCCAGGTGGCTGGATATATTGATATAAGTTGTGTAAGTAACGGATGATTTGGCACAACTGATTTCCAGAACGATTACATATGTTCCGTAAGCGGAGAAAACATATGTAACTGGAAAAATTGCTATAGCGCCATTGCCTGTGAATACCCAGGTTACAAAAAGCACATTGCCCTGAATACTTACTGCAGTAATATAGAAAGAATCGACTGTTAAATTCAGGCAGGTATCTAAAGGACTGGTCAGCAGGGTATCCAGCGGGACATTCTGATTGGGTTCCAGTAAATGGAAAGTATAACTCACCGGCTGGCATAATGAATCATTTTGCCCGATCGTCACAGAATATAAGCCGGAACTCAGTCCGTAAATATCTTCGGTAGTGGCGCCATTACTCCAACTGAATGTAAACGGAGGATGATCACCTGTTACCGTCAGGTCAATAATACCATCACTTCCACCAATAATTGTAACACCTGAAATACTGGAGCTCACGTTAATATTACAATTCTCCGGTAATAAATAATCAGCAAAAACTGTACAGCCATTGCTGTCGGTAATGGTTACAGAATATATACCGGATGCTTCTCCAATAACAAAATGGGTAGTATCTCCGGTTGACCAGTCATAAGTGACAGGAGGAGTTCCGCCGGTGAAGGAAGCTATAAGAGTGTCGGAACCGGTAACATTAATTCCTGCCTGCAACTGAGTGGGTTGTGTGACATGAATACCCTGGGTCATATATGTTCCCAGTAAATCAGTAACAGTCACATGATAATATCCGGCTGCCAAACCAGTAAGATCAGATGTTATGGCACCGTTAGACCACAAATAATTATAAGGTGTCTGGCCACCTGTTACGGTAAGTTGAATTTGTCCGTCACTTAAACCATTACAAGTTACATTAACTGATGTATAAGTGATCTGTAAAGGCAGATTTGCAGAAACGGAAACAATGATTGAACATGAATTGGCATCAGTCACTGTCAGGTAGTAAATTCCAGGGATGCCTGTGAAAATATTTTCGTCAGTAGCCCCGTTTGACCAGAGATAAGCGTAGGGAGGAGTTCCGCCGGTAATGGTTGAGTTCAGATGAAATGAGCCCGTAACAACAATATTTGAACCAAGCGCAGTGGGCTGGGTAATGATATAACCTTGAATGACGGTTGCACCTGTATTGTCACTAACAGTCACATTGTATGCTCCGGCTGCTAATCCTGTGACACCGTCTGTTGTAGCCCCGTTTGACCAGATAAAAGAATATGGTGTCTGGCCACCACTGACCGTGAGGCTGATTGCCCCATCATTGGAACCGGCACAGGTTAGGTTATTGCTGACATTATTAACAATGATATTTGAAGTCTGGTTGCTTAGACTGGTTAAACCACTTTCTCCGTTTATAACATAATATCCCTGGTTAGGAAATGTTGTAGCATATGTAGCAATGGCATCCTGTTGAATTCCCGTGGATATATCCCATATCTTCCACTGAAAAGCTTCATTCACTGAAAAACCATCTTTAACAGGAGTCATATCGTCGTCACCCCATACTGAAAAGGCATTTGACATTCCACTCCAGGCAATATAACCTCCGCAGGCAATCCCACCTGCAGGCAGACTATAAAACACCCCGATGTAGCTTCCGATTGTCAGTGGATTACCGTTAATTGTCACCGAACCGGAAGGTACCAGGATAACATGATTATTATTTGTGTAGATATAGGTCCATGGACTTGGCTGAGTTGCAAATATGGAATCAGTTCTTGTACAGGAGTGAGAATCGGTCACCGTCAGGTAGTAATATCCGACATTGTTTGTGATAATCTCTTCATTTGTAGCCCCGGTTGACCAATAATATGAATAGGGTGGTGTTCCCTGTGTGGTCATAGAGTTAATTGTATATGATCCTGAATCCGCCATACAGGTAATATTTACTATTAATTCACCGGGGGAATGAACAATTGCATGATCAATACCAATAAGACTATCTGAAGATGTTACTGTTACATAATAAGTTGAATAGTGTAACCCTGTTATCGAGGAGGTAGTGGCATTATTTGACCAGTGATAGAAATAAGGCGGTACTCCTCCGGTAACAGTAAGATGAACCTGACCATCATATAAATAAGAACAGGTCATGTCAATCGTAGTATGACTTATTTGCAGGAAAGAATCTCCGGTGACGGAAGCAGAATCAGTTGATGTACACGAATTGGAATCAGTTACTGTCACAGTATAATTACCGGGAGTGATTGTGGTAATATACTCGCTTGTAGCGCCGTTTGACCAGAGATAAATGTAAGGTGCCGTTCCTCCGTTAGTTGTGGAGTTCAGATAGGCACCCGTAACGCTGATACTTACATTTAACTGGGCAGGCTGTGTGATTACAATGCTCTGGGTGACAGGTAATGATGAAATATTACTCACGGTAACGGTGTAGGTTCCTGCTGCCAATCCTGAAACAGCGGATGTTGTAGCGCCATTTGACCATTGATAATTATAGGGTGTCTGACCACCGGTGGCTGTGAGGCTGATTGCCCCGTCATTGGACCCCGCACAGGTAAGGTTATTGCTGATATAATTAACGATGATGTCTGAAGCCAGGTTGCTAAGATTGGTCAGACAGCTCAATCCGTTAATAGCAAAATATCCCTGGTTAGGTTGTGCCGTACTATATGTTGCAATGGCATCCTGTTGAATTCCCGTGGAAATATCCCAGATTTTCCAGTGATAAGCTTCACCAGGCAGAAAACCATCCAGTGAAGGAGTCATTACATCATCAGGCCAGGCAGCCACTGCGGTTGTGGCACCGGTCCAGATAATATAACCCCCGCAGGCTAATCCACCGGCAGGAAGAGTATAAAAAACACCGATAAAACTTCCTGATTGCAATGGATTCCCATTAACGAAAACAGTATTGGAGGGAATTAAAATAGTATGACTTGAGCTTGTGATAGTGTATATCCAGGAACTTGGAAGGCTTTCAAAAACAGATGCTGTCGCTGTACATGAATGGGAATCGGTTACAGTAAGATGATATGTACCTGGAAAAGTCACAATAATATTATTGCTTGTAGCTCCGTTCGACCATAAATAAGCATATGGCGACGTTCCCCCGGTTGTAGTAGAAATAAAACCATTTGAACCTGTATTAGTGATACTTACCTGTAATGCAAGTGGTTGGGTGATTATATATGTTTGTGTAATTATTAATCCTGCTGCATCACTGATATTTACATTATAGGCTCCGGCTGCCAATCCTGTAACAGCCGATGTTGAAGCGCTATTTGACCATTGAAAGGAATAAGGCGCCTGGCCGCCGTTTACAGTTAGCATAATCTGTCCGTCAACAGATCCATGGCATGATGTATTTGTAATAGCCGCACTGATTTGCAATGGTGAATTAATAACAGCGAAACCAATTATCGAACACGAATTGGAATCAGTCACCGTAAGATAATAACTTCCGGCAATAGTTGTGGTAACATCTTCCAAAGTAGCGCCGTTTGACCAGAGATAGGTATAAGGTGGTATTCCTCCGGTGGTAGAGGAGCTCAGAATAAAGCTGCCTGTTATACTGATGCTCACATTTAACTGGGAAGGCTGTGTGATTACAAAGCTTTGAGTAAGTGGGGAAACTGAAGTACTGCTAACCGTTACGGTATAGGTTCCTGCGGATAATCCTGAAATCCCGGCTGTTGTAGCCCCGGTCGACCATAGGTAATTATAGGGCGTCTGACCACCATAGACCGTCAGCGTTACTGAGCCATCACTCAGGTTATTACAGGACACATTATTGACGACCGGAATAACCGACAATGGTACCGGAATCAAAATTCCATCGGTAAAACTTCCTGCTTCAAGAAAAATCCCTGAATCCAGTACATGATCACCGGCATCGGCTACAGCGAGTTTAATATGATATGTGGCAAAGGGAACCACATGGGCAAAAGCTTTCAACCCTTTTGTATAGCCATCGTATTGTATGGCTTCATTGTCGGGCGTTGAACCAGTCCCGTTTGAAATATAATAATTTGAATTTGTACTGGCGTTGATACTATTGATGGAAACAGGAGTATTGGTACCCGGGATAAGTGCAATATTATAATGTGAATAATTTCCACCGGAAGGATCCGGACCTGTCAGAAAAAAACCAAAGGCATCGTTGAAGTTTGAGAATACGTATTCCGGGTATTCATCAGAACCGAAAACATATCTCAATTGAATACTGTCAGTTTGTGGAATAAAATCAAATTCAATCACTGAAGCATCATAAGTGATAAAAGGAGTGATCAGAGCGCTCAGATCGCTGTCTCCCGGAAGATTCTGATTTGTTGTGATACCGGAACTATTATTTGGACCAACCATATTAATAATTGAGCCGTTTGTCATTGCAATGCCGGTATGCATAATTGTATCAAAACTTGAACCGAAGGCATCAAAATAACCGATCGCTAAAGATGATCCTGTATATACAATATTTGAAACCTGGATACCCCCGCCGATCAGCACATTTGCGACCAGTTGCTGCGGTGTATATGTTTGGCTGTTTACACTAATAGGCTGAGAACGCAAAACAGAAGCTGTTAACAATAATGAAATCAAGAGAAGGTTTTTGTTTTTCATAATTTTATGATTTAATCCTAAGGATTACTCTTACCGGAAGGTAATTGAGTTAAAATCATTATTACATATCTTAATATGTTCAATAATCAGACGTCTTATTTGTAAAAAAGTTGCCTCGAAATGAATCCTTCAAAATACGACGACTAACTTTACCATCCTAAACCGATCTGTCCTGATAACTGCATTCATTATATCCTCAAATATTTGAATCAGAGCGCCCTGGTTAATTTAGTCGTTATGTTCAATAACAAAATATACCTAATTAATTAATCAGAAAAAAATACTTATCTTGGACGAATGATAATATTATATTCAGCGTAAGCCGAAAAGCAGATCAGAGTAGGCAAAATTAATTTCAGCAATATGAAAAAGATTTTTATTCTCTTTGTATTTGTGTTTAATTATTTTTGTTTTTTTGGACAAAACGACAAACCAGGTCTTAAATTATTCTCCACGGAGGTCGAATTCAGACCATTCAGTTCAGACCCGGTCGGACTAACCTATTTTAAAGGCAGATTTTTCAAATCTGACAATTTTGCGTACCGTGCCGGACTAAATATTTATATGCAACTGGCTAATTCGAAACCGATAAATAATTTAGGAAAGAACGATAAAGATTTTAAATCGACTTTTTTAATTGGAATTTATCCAGGGTTTGAAAAACATATCGGGCAGTATGAGCATTTTTCTCCTTATTATGGGTTCGATTTAGGGCTTGCCATGAAGATTTCTGGAGAGAAATATACATCGAATTCAGGGGTTGTAACAGAAACTACCGGTGCATGGATAGGAAACTCCGAACAGGCTTATTATGTTTTGGGTCTGAATTATGTGATGGGCGCTGATTATTATTTTACCAAAAATCTGTTTCTTGGAATTGAGATCGGGCTGGGATTTAACTATTATATAAACAGTAAGGTCAAAGAATCTGTGACCGGCCAGGAGGATCAGACGCTCGATAACCAATCTTCTACACTGACATTTGGTTTAAATTACAGTCCTTTTATCAGGTTGGGTGCAAAATTCTGAATAGCTCAATGGTGATTAATTTATATTATGATTGAAAGCTGACTTAAAATTAAAATTGAATAATCATGAAGACGATTATCAAAATTTTCTTTGTATTAAGTTTTGTTATTATCACAAGCAGGTGCGACAAAGATCAGGAAAGACTGTCCCTGCAATTGCAGAATAATAAATATGTCTTTCAGAATAACAGTCCGTTTAAAGCCTATCAATTTATTGACAATACCTTGATTAGTAGAATGATAAATTTTGTAAATGCAAATAATGGAACAGGTTTCCCGGTAAATTATACGACAAATTATTCTTCGGCCATTTATTCCTCTTCTGCAAATAATCTGACATTCACCGAAAATTCAGACTATTTATCATCCCTGGAAAATGGCTGCAGAATTTCTGATATGGGTGAAGGTAAATTTGTCTACGATAATCACGAAAGAATAATAAAAATTTATGGCACTGATCCTGAAGATTCGGAACAATATCTTTTTTTCTATAACAATGATGGCAGGATTAATGAAATGGAACACATAGAAATTCAAAGTAACGGCGAAGCACTCCCTGTTCAAATTACAACTTATTCATACAACAATTCGGGAAAGGTAAGTACTGCTATTGCAAAAACATATTATTATCCGGATTATCCTGATATAAGGTACACAATGATTTATAATTCAAATGGAGAAGTGGTGGAAATTGATACAGATTATAATAATACCAAAATATTTTATACTTATCAGAATGGGAACGTGGTGCATGAAAAACAGATACGTTATCTGTATGGTGAGAATTATGAACTGAATTATGAACGGAAATATGATCATATGAATAATTTCTGGAGGGTATTAAAGATATCACAACCTTTTTTAGATTTGTTTGCTATTATGGAATCAAGAAATAATATTATAAAAGAGGTACTTACCAACAGTTATAACGATCAGGATTCAGCTCAGTATGTATATACTTATAATTTGGAGGGATTTCCTTCATCTATTAATGGTGAACCCATATCTTATACAAACTGTAACTAAAAACACAAGAATTTATGAAATCAAAACATTTGTATCTTGTTTTACAGATATTGCTGTTATCAGCTATATCTGTTCATTCACAGAATCAATATTTTATTAATGTAAATCAACCCCTGTCACTAACTGCAAATGCCGGACAAAATACAAGTATTGCTATTGGCACCGGCACGCAGATAGGAGGTAGTCCGAGTGCTGCGAACGGATATGGAGGATATCTCTATTCCTGGGACCCAATTACAGGATTGAATGATCCTTCACTTTCCAATCCGATTGCATCACCTGTTGTGACAACCACGTATACATTGCATGTTACAGATAGTCATGGCTGCGCAGCGGAAAGCCAGGTAACTATTACAACATATGTTGATATTGATGAACTTACAGATTTTGATTTTATTAAGATTTATCCAAATCCAACAGAGAATATTTTAGTGTTCAACTTCATATCATTCTCAGGTTTGGTTGATATAGAGATATATGATGTTTTGGGCTGCCAGTTATCAATTGAACATTATAAAGCTTTACAAGGTGATCAGAGAATCATTGATATTGGAAACTTTGCAAATGGAATATACATGGTACTTCTTAGAAGTGATCAGTGTACTGAGAAGAAAATGATTTTAAAACATTAATACAGAGATCATGAAAACATATATCAATTCCAGAAATATTATAACCGTAATATGTTTTGTGTTGTTTACTTCCGATATATTTGCCCAGGATACTGCAATTATACATTTGACCGGTTACCAAAGTGGTTCAATTTATTGGGAAAGTTCTACTGATAATATTAATTGGATGACAGTTCCTGGTGCTGTTGCCGATTCTTTACAGGCTGTATTTAATGAGTCAAACTATTACAGGGCAGTAATAACCGATGGAACTTGTGCAAATTTAGTAACAAATTCCACTCATGTGATTTATGGATTATCTGAAGTTACCACCATATATGTAGACAATTTAACACAGGTAAGCGCTACTGGTTCGGGAGAAGTAATTAATCAGGGTATTTCACCGGTTTATGAAAGGGGGGTATGTTGGGGTACTTCGCCAAATCCGACTATAGTCGCTTTTAGTGCAAGTAATGGTTCAGGTTCAGGTGCTTACACCGTTAATTTTACAGGATTGACAGGTAATACTACTTATCATTTAAGGGCTTATGCCATAAATAGCGAAGGTGTAAGTTACGGAGCCGACGTCACATTTACAACCCCGAACTGGAATATTCCATGTCCCGGAATATCAACTGCCACAGATAATGATGGTAATACTTATACGGCAAGGCTGATAGGTCGTCAATGCTGGATGAAGGAAAACCTGAAAACCACTCATTATTCCGATGGAACTGCTTTAGTTGATGGAACAGGTGCCGGTGATATTTCAAACCACCTGAGTACTAAATATTGGTTTGTTTATTATGACCAGATCATCAATAAAAACATCTATGGATTACTTTATAATTGGGCAGCCATAATGAATAACAGTCCGCAATCAAACTCTAATCCAAGCGGGGTCCAGGGTATATGTCCCACTGGCTGGCATCTTCCAAGTGATCAGGAATGGCAGCAATTGGAAATGACTCTTGGAATGACCTTCGAGGAAGTGATTAAATGGAACTACCGTGGAGTATCAGAAGGCGGAAAAATAAAAGAATCTGGAACTTCACACTGGACATGGCCCAATAATGGTGCTACAAACCAGTCTGGATTTACTGCCCTGCCAGGTGGCAAACGTTATGATGATGCAAATGGTTTTACAGGCCTTTCTACTGATGGTTATTGGGGGTCTTGTTCCGGTTCATATAGTAGTAGTCATACAATCCGAATACTCAACTCTGACGAAGTCCGGATTGCAAGAGCTTCATATGATACCAGCGGGTGCTATTCAGTCCGATGTATCAGAAATGATACAATTTATGCAAGCCTGCCAACTGTAACAACAGATTCAATTACATCCATAACGCAAACCTCAGCCACGATAGAAGCTAATGTATCTTCTGACGGGGGAGAATTCGTGGTAAGTCGTGGAATTTGCTGGAATACAACCGGCAGTCCGACCTTATCCAACAGTCATATGTATAATAATTATACCGGACTGGGAAATTTCACCTGTAATATGACAGGACTGGCTAATAATACATTATATTATGTCAGAACATTTGCCGCTAATAACATTGGAATTACTTACGGAAATGAAATAAATTTTACCACATTAATTAGTTCAAATGGTGTACCATGTACCGGGCTTCCTACAATTACAGATTATGATGGTAATGTATACAATACCGTATTAATCGGAACTCAATGCTGGATGAGAGAAAACCTGAAAACAACCCATTATGCTGATGGGACTAGCCTGCCTGATGGTTCAAATGCAGGAGATCTGACGAATAATAATTCGGCTAAGTACTGGTTTGTTTATGATAATAATACGATTAACAAAATTACGTACGGTTTGCTGTACACATGGACTGCAGCGATGAATAATGCTCCATCCAGCAACAATATTCCCAGTGGAGTTCAAGGGGTATGCCCAAATGGATGGCATCTACCCAGTGATGCCGAATGGATACAATTGAGGACATTCCTCGATGGAGATACTTCTGCCTATTATAAATTACGAGAATCAGGAACTTCTCACTGGAACAGCGATAATAGTAATATCACAAATGAAACCGGATTTACTTTATTACCTGGTGGTCATCGGGTATACTTGGGATGGTATGAAGGCCTTGAAGGCGAAAGCCGTACTTGGACAGCCACTCAGAATGGGTCAAGCTCTGCATGGTACCAAATAGTAATATTCCCAATGCAGAGTCTTAGCAATATTAAATCCGATGGTTATTCTGTGAGATGTTTAAAAAATAATTAGCAATATAATACAAATGAAGTAACCTCAGTTGTTTAAAAGAGAATATTTCTATCAACCATAAATTGTCAAAAAGAAGCGACTTTCAGAAAATTACTGGATGAATTTACTGGTTCTTATAAATTCATAATAAAGAACAATGTAAATTTTGTTCAGTGTGGCAAGGCCAGATTTTTGGATAACGATTAAATATTCAAATGCCTTCTGATACTCAATTTCCCTTATTTCTTATTAAAAAACAAATCCAGCTCCTGTTTCCTGTTCTTCGCATAATCATAATAGGATATCGACATGGAGCCTTCTTTTTTATCATGTGATTGTGGTACAGGTGCTTTTCTTAGGTAGGGTCTGCTGATTTAGGCGCAATATGCAATTAATCAATATATTTTATGCAAATTTGCATTAGTTTAATGCATACAAATATGGCAAAAGCTCAAAAATTCCGTGCATCAAAGCAAAAATATATTGGTCAAAACCAAATG
>JAPLDU010000093.1:0-6181 GCA_026391255.1 Bacteroidia bacterium
AGAACTTGTAGATCACTTTGGGAACCGCTATGACAAATATTTATAAAATATTAGTTTTGCAGGGTTATGCCCTTCCGCCTACGGCTCCAGGGCATAACCCTGCAAAGGAGAGAATGACACACTTTTCTGAACACTCCCTGTACTGATATTCATTTCCATGTATTTCTAAATATTTCTAAGTATTTCTATGTATTTCTATGTATTTCTATGTATTTCTATGTATTTTTATGTATTTCTATGTATTTCTAAGTTCGTATGTTCGATTGTTCGTATGTTTGTCGTTTCTTTATCATCAAGGATATGAAAAATTATACAACTGACAACTGGCAATACAGGCTGGCGCTTGGATTCATGATACTGACAGTAGCTGTACTTCCTTTTATTTTTCCCATGTCGACACTCGATCCGGCATTATATCCCCGGATGCTGGGTTTATCACTCATATTATTGCTGACAATCGGGATATTGGTGTTCCGTCATTTTTTCAGTCCCGATCATTCCCGGTTTATTATTCTATACCGGCTGATATTTATTTTTTATATTGCCTACTTCATATGTACCGGTTTGTCGTTATTTGCTGCTGTCAATACCGGCGAAGCCTTTACAGAATGGATGAAAACGGGTGTCTATCTCGTCTTTTTTCTGGTTACCGTTCTTATCCTGATAGAAATTGAAGAGCCACAACTGATATTCAGCAAAATAATATCCGTTTTTACCATTTTTGCTGCTGTTGCCGGCTACATCCAGTTTATCATCATTGCAATGCAGGGTCACCTGAGCCATGAAGCCACCTACCTTGTGCGCATTCCATTCGGTCATCGTAATCTCTTTTCCGAAATTTTGTTCCTTTGCCTCCCGTTTACCGCCTATGGCATTTACAGGTTTCGCAAAACCTGGCTTATCATCAGCATTTTTGCAACCATGCTCTCACTCGGTCTGATTACCCTTTTACTCTCCAAATCAGCCTGGGCAGCTATTGTGATCAGCATGGTTGTAGCTTTACTCACACTTGGTAATTACTACAATAAATTCAGCCTGCAAAAGAAAAATCTTACAAGATTTGCCCTGTATTTTGGCCTTTCGGTCGCTGTAATAATCAGCGGAATGTTCATTTACGGACATACCGACAGTTTCGTCACTTTGAAAAAACAAACAGGTTGGCTTACTAACTATAAGTTTGGATCATCCCTTGAACGGGTTGACCTGTGGACAAAATCAATGGATATGTACCGTGATCATCCTGCTTTTGGTGTTGGAGCAGGAAACTGGAAGATAAACCTTCCGAAATACGGACTGGAGGATATTGCTGCTGAAGACAGCACCAACAGATCGGAGGATATTGTACAGGGTAAAATTATTTTCCAGCAACCCCATAACGATATGATATGGGTACTTACAGAAACAGGCCTTCCCGGATTCCTGTTCTATGCGGCAATTTTTTTTATGGCCTTTTATTACATCTTCCTTTTTTTTAAAAGATCTCAGAAAACAGGTGATAAGTATTTTATGCTGTTTATGCTGGCAGGAATTACCGGTTACCTCGTCATTGCATTGGTAAGTTTTCCTAAAGAACGTATTGAACATTCTGTAATGCTGAATTTTATACTGGCATTTATTGTGGTTGTTTATCACAGAGACAATACCCTGACCAGGAAAGTACATTCTTTTATTCCTCTTACACTAATGGTTGCAGGGATTCTGATTTCACTGATGTCGTCATTGGTAAGCCTTATCCGGGTGAATGAAGAAATTCATCTGAAAAGAGCCTTCCGGTATCGTGAATTAAATAAACAGGAAATGGTGGTCGATGAAATCAATAAAGCTTATTCTGTCTTTGCAAACCTTGATAATACCTCGACCCCGTTAAAATGGTACAGCGGTTCGGCGTATTTTAATATGGGACTGACAGCTAAAGCCCTTGAAGACTTCAAAACGGCATATTCTGATAATCCATGGCATATCCATGTACTGAATAACCTTGCTACCTGCTATGAACTGGAAGGGAATCACCCTGAAGCCGAAAAATTGTACGCTCAGGCGCTTAAAATCTCACCATCTTTTGAAGATTCTGCTATCAACCTGAGTATCATGTATTATTATACTCACAGGATTGACCAGGCATACGAAAGCATTAAACGGGTCAAGACCGGCAGCAGGCATGAAAATTACCACCAGGCACTTGATGCTGTTCTTATGGCAAAGATCAAAGCTTGTCAGACAATGGTTTCCGAAGAATGTATGAAAAAATCACTGGACAGGATCCTTAATGCCGCCGAATGGTATGAAAAGGTTTTCAGACAGGCTATCAATGATAAAAACAATTATGAAAAACAGCTTATCATTGAATGTATCTACCTGATGGAAATTGTCGATAAATCCATCACTCCGGAGTATGCAAAAGAACTGAAACTTAAGTATGGGCTGATCAGCCAGGAGGTTAAATGAACAAATTAATCCGTCCATAATATTCAATATTTTGATTGACGAATATCGATTAACGATATTAGATTTTTGATGTTATCATTAAATCAAATGATTACACATACTTCTTAAATCATAAATCGTTAATCCTTGTTTTTAAATCAAAAAGAATGACTTAAAAAATAAGCACTAATTAATTCCCTGTCATGATTTCTTAAAACAGAATTAAAAATTGTATTGAATTTTATTAAGTAAAGTCAGACAAAAATATTTTAAGTATATTTGTACATAATATTATAGTCAGGATTTCTGTCAGCCTGACATAAAAGCTTATAGGCAATCTGAGTGTTGAAAAAGACAATTAATTTATAACCTGAAAAAGATGGAATCAGATCAGCAGCAAAGGAATAATGAAAATTCCGGATTATCTTTATTTTCGATGAATAAAACGTACCGGAATCTTTTTTTGAACAGTACTGTCTCTTCTTTAATTACTTTTTTGGTCTCATTTTTTATAGTTTCCATTATTTATCAGCTATTTACATTACTAATAGCCAAATACATCGGATATGAGGCTATCTGGAAATATGATAAAATATCTTTCCCACTGGATTCAACATCACATTTATGGAGAAGAAGATTCATCATTCTTTTGTTTGCATCCGGACCGTTAATCAGTTTTTTTATTGGTTCACTCTTCTATTTCATGTTTATCAGGCGAAACCCCGAAAACAGTTATTACAGTCTTTTTACTTTCTGGTGTACCATACATAGTTTTGCATTGTTTTTCAGCTCATTTATTGCAGGTTCAATTACCAATGACGGGTTCGGTTTTGTCATCAGCTGGCTTTATATTGGACCAATCATGCGAATCATTTATTCTATCCTGGCTGCCATAGCCATGATAGCTATCGGTATCCGGTTAAACCGGTATTTCTTTCGGATTGATGACCACGATATTTTAGCGGGTATTAATTCAAGAAATACTTTCTCGGTATTCCTTGTTCTGATTCCCTGGGCAGCAGGATATTTTATATTGTCTGTCATTAAATCACCCGGTATTTCAACTGTTGAACTGCTGACTTACATCTTTTCCATATTCCTGATCGCTCCTACTTTCAGCAGTTTTGCCCATAATACCGCATTCAGCCTGACTCCTATGAAAAATCAAAAATTTCCGGTGACCCTGCTGATTATTTTAGTTTTGCTGGTATTATGTTACCGTATTGGATTAAATGAGGGTATACATTTTAATCAGTCACACACTCTGTATCATACGCAGTAAGCAATTCCCGGCTTCAGTGATTTAAAAAATGATACTCATGCTTATTGCAGAAAATTCAGAATTTTATCCTGGTCAACAGCGACTTTCTCCCCCATCACTTCTTTGATCGTTCCTTCAAACATATCTCCTGTCTTGCGGATATTCATATATCCGACATAAGTTTTACCATCCTTTTTTTCATACACTGCAATAGTACATGGCATCATCACTGCAGAAAACTTTGTTTTATCCGATTTAAGCATTTCGCCTGCGTGCTGCGGATGGCATAGTTCCACAAGTCTCACCGGTAATACCAATGGGCCGCCATTCCTGAATATCATCTTATCTATTTCTTTTATTCCTGGAACTGTCCAGCCAAGAGCCAGAGCATTTTCGGTAATCTTTTGAACGGTATCATCAAGATTTACCGGACTTTTCTTTTCAATGATCAGGGATTGATTCATAATAATATTAATTTTATTGATAATCTGTATCAGGTAAAGCAATAAACACTGAAATTCATATTCCGCATAGCTTAAAGCGGTATGTCAGGCAGCATGAATCTGCACTTTTCTAATTTTGTCTAATTCCTGTTGTTTTGTCTTTTTTGCTTCCTCTAATTCATAATCGTCCTGAAGACCTAACCAAAATTTGGCAGAGTTTCCAAAATATATACTTAATCTTAAGGCAGTATCTGCTGTAATACCTCTGTTGCATTTTAGTATCTCGTGTGTTCGTGTCTGTGGAATCCCTAATTCCTTAGAAAGTCTGTACGCTGTGATATTAAGCGGCTTAAGAAATTCTTCTAATAAGACCTCACCTGGGTGTATATTTGCTAATGTTTTCATAATATGTTAAATATTAATGATAATCAATGATCATTACTTCACCTGACTGGCTGTCATTCCACTTAAAAATGATCCTCCATCGGTCATTTATCCTGATACCATAAAATCCCTTTATTTTTCCGCTCAGTTTCTCAAGTCTGTTGGAGGGTGGAATACTTAAGTCCATTAATGATTGAGAGTTATTCAGCATTCTCAGTTTTCTTCTGCCAACATTTTGAATTTCAAAAGGAATATGGTTTACTCTGATCCCTTTCCAGATTAATTCAGTATCCTTATCTCCAAATGAAATAATCATATTTATGCTACCCGTTAATTACGGCAAAGATAAGTATTTTTTTATTGATTGCTGAAAAATTTATTTCTCCGATGAAATATTTCAGGTTTGAATCGTGGGTCACAAAAATCGTGAGGACCAGGAATAACAGATAGTACAGGATATACTTATCTCACAAATTGACCGGAATAATTAACTAATAATTTTCAATTAACTTCGTTTTTAAATCACTAATGTCCGGAGAAAACATTTATTAGCATCTTAAATCCATCGACTGTATGAGTTTCCAAAAGATTTCGCCCTTACAGGGCTAATTGTTGTTAGGAATATTTTTCTACAAAGAGTTCACCCCTGACGGGGTTTATCTGACACATCAAAACTGTAATCCAGTAGGGATGGAATCTTTGTAGCAAGAAATAAATTGTGGCATTTAAGTCACGTAGTGACGACATAAAAATTTAACCGGACAATAATGTTTTTAAATATTAATTCACATAATTATAATGCCTGTTATAATTCAGGTTATACAGGCTAAAGACTGTCAGACTTTTAGGAAAATTGAATTCAATTAATATTCCTGTTTTCACTATTTGTTCTGTTACCTGATGCTTGATACCGGATTTATTTTCTTAAAGCTTACAGTCTAAAAGCCTACAGCCTAAAGGCCTTATTAATAACAAATTAATTTATGAAATCGAGGATATTGATCTTATGTACGGGTAACTCCTGCCGTAGTCAGATGGCCGAAGGAATTTTACATTCTCTGAACCCTGAACTTTCCGTTTTTTCTGCCGGTACAAGGCCTGAAAAGGAAGTAAACCCATCAGCAATTGAGGTGATGAAGGAAATAGGCATAGATATTTCTTCGGGTTATCCAAAAAATGTTGACCAGTTTACGGGTGAAAATTTTGATTATGTAATTACTGTCTGCGACAATGCAAAAGAAAGTTGCCCGGTTTTTACAGGTAATGTAAATCACAGGATGCATATCGGTTTTGAAGATCCCGCCACAGCCCGCGGAACTAAAGAGCAAATCCTAAATAAATACAGATTGATCAGAGATCAGATTATTGAAAAGTTCAGTGAATTGAAAATTTGATAATGTTAAACATAATCACGGCATGTCCATTAAGTCATTGATACTAAAGTAATAACAAGGATTACTCACATCTATTTAGCGTTTGTCTTTAAAGTCATTCTTTTTTATTTAAGAACAAGGATTACTCACAACCATTTTTTATTTTATTAGGTGTTCGTGAGATCGCTTCGCTAAGTTACTCACAACCATTTTTTATTTTATTAGGTGTTCGTGAGATCGCTTCGCTAAGTTACTCACAACCATTTTTTATTTTATTAGGTGTTCGTGAGATCGCT
>JAPLDU010000093.1:6234-16924 GCA_026391255.1 Bacteroidia bacterium
TACTCACAACCATTTTTTATTTTATTAGGTGTTCGTGAGATCGCTTCGCTAAGTTACTCACAACCATTTTTTATTTTATTAGATGTTCGTGAGATCGCTTCGCTAAGTTACTCACAACCATTTTTTATTTTATTAGGTGTCGTGAGATCGCTTCGCTAAGTTACTCACAACCATTTTTTATTTTATAAGGTGTTCGTGAAATCGCTTCATTAAGTTAACGATTTTGATTTATGAAGTTCATGTAATCATCTGATTTAATGATGACATCTAAAATCTAAAATCGTTAATCGATATTCGTCATTCAAAATATTAAATATTATGGACAGACTCTTCTATTTTACATTATTGATATTCTTCAGATAGTACTTCAGTGTATTCGAATATCTTTCCTATTTTTGACCATATATTTTCAATTCATTCAGCGTGGTTTTACGAACAGAAGATTTGGTAAAAAAATACCGCAAACGTACTGTGGTAAACGGAGTAACCGTAGATGTCCAGCAGGGTGAAATAGTTGGCTTACTCGGCCCAAACGGTGCAGGTAAAACAACCACTTTTTACATGATTGTAGGGATCATTCATCCTAATTCGGGCAAGATTTATCTCGATAATACCGACATTACCTACGAACCCATGTATAAAAGGGCGCAGAAGGGAATTGGCTATTTGCCCCAGGAAGCTTCTGTTTTCCGGAAACTCAGCGTGGAAGACAATATCAGGGCAGTTTTGGAAATGACTGATATTAATAAAACAGACCAACATGACCGGACAGAAAAATTGCTCAGTGAGTTTGGGCTGCTGAATATCCGCAAAAGCAAAGGATTCCAGTTATCAGGCGGTGAGCGGCGACGTACCGAAATTGCCCGTGCCCTGGCCCTTAATCCGAAGTTTATCCTGCTTGACGAACCATTTGCCGGTGTTGACCCCATTGCGGTGGAAGATATTCAGAATATCATATGGCGCCTGAAGGAAAGAAATATCGGAGTACTTATCACCGACCACAATGTTCACGAAACACTTTCTATAACCGACCGTGCATACCTGTTGTTTGAAGGTGATATCCTCAAATCGGGCACTTCCCGTGAATTATCAGAAGATGAACATGTACGTAAGGTTTATCTCGGGCAGAACTTTGAACTCAGAAGATAATGAGAAACATAAACCAATGTTTTATTATAGTAATGCCCACCATAAATGACACTATGTCCGGCAAACCAGAAATAAACAAGATTAAAATTTTATATCTGTGAACAATAGGGAATTAAAACTTAGGTTATTTAAGAAAAAGATCTGTTAAACATTTTGAAGAAACTTGTTTTTATATTGGCTTTTGCAATCATGGTGATCAGTGGTTATTCGCAGAGCCACGTATTAAATACCCCCACATACGATCTTGATCTTCTCCATTTTGGATTTACTATTGGTTTTAACAGCATGGATTTTAATATCCACAATTCGAAATGGATGTACCAGCTGGATACTGTTTATTCTGTGAACTCTGTAAGACAATTGGGTTTTAATATTGGTATTGTATCAAATCTCAGGCTGGCAAAGTATCTAGACCTGCGATTCCTTCCCGGTATTATGTTTGGCCAACGTAACATGGATTACTTAATTTGGGTGAACAACAAGTTCCAGGATAAACTGATGAAGATTGAATCCACCTTTCTTGATTTTCCACTTACCCTGAAATATAAGGCCAAACGTATCGAAAACTACCGTCCTTACCTGTTGGCAGGATTTTCCTACAGGGTTGACCTTGCATCTCAAAAGGCAATAAAGGAGGAGGAGAAACCGAAAATACGCCTTGAGAAGAATGATTTTTATTACGAGTTGGGGTTTGGTATTGATTATTACCTGGCTTATTTCAAATTTTCAACAGAACTGAAATACAGTATCGGAATGAGGAATATTATCAAGCCTGATAATACTGAATTTACCAAAAGTATTGAGAATCTCGGCTCTGAGATTCTGGTCATCTCATTCCATTTTGAATAATCAGCAAACGGTTATTCTTTTACTTCCATGCAAAAAGAAATTGAACTGGTTGTTTTACCTCAGATAGCCGGGGACTACAAACAATTGCTTTCCCTATCAGCAAAACGGACAGGAGTCAGTACCGACCGGATCTCATTTCTGAAGACCATCCGTAGATCAATGGATGCCCGGTCAGGTAAACCAAAAATTAACCTGAAACTGATTGCCTACATCGACGAATCGCCGGCAGAAAAACCTTTCAGGTTGAATATACAGGACGTGACAAACAAGCCCGAAGTGCTGGTTGTCGGCTCAGGCCCTGCCGGATTATTTGCTGTATTGAGGTTGTTAGAACTGGGTCTTAAACCAATCCTTTTTGAAAGAGGAAGTGACGTGGCCTCCCGCACGAAGGATTTAGCCCAGCTAAATCGCAACAAACATTTCAATCCCGAATCGAATTACTGCTTTGGTGAAGGTGGTGCCGGTACTTTTTCCGATGGGAAGTTATATACCCGTTCAAAAAAGAGAGGTGATACCGAAAGAATTCTCCGGATATTCAGATATTTTGGGGCCGATGAAAATATTCTGTCAGATGCTCATCCTCATATTGGTACTGATAAGCTGCCCGGGATTATAAAAAATATCAGGTCGTGCATACTTGATGCCGGTGGAAAAATTTATTTCAATCACAGGATAGACGGACTGATTATTGAAGATAAGCAGGTAAATGGACTGATTGATCACAATGGCACAAAATACCCGGGGAAATATGTAATACTTGCCACCGGTCATTCTGCGAGTGATGTATACAGGTTCCTGCATTCTTCCGATGTATTGCTTGAGCCTAAACCCTTTGCAATGGGTGTAAGGGTGGAGCATCCACAGTCTCTGATCGATCATATTCAGTACCATGGTGCGGAAAGAGGTGAATTTTTGCCAGCAGCATCTTATAACCTGGCAGAACAGGTTGCCGGCAGGGGTGTTTATTCATTTTGTATGTGTCCGGGCGGTTATATTGTTCCCTCATCAACTGAAAATGAAACTCTGGTTGTAAATGGAATGTCGCCTGCGAAGAGGAATTCCCGTTTTGGTAATTCAGGTATCGTGGTCGAATTACACCTGGAAGATTTTAATGAGTATTCAGAACATGGGATATTTGCCGGGCTGTCATACCAGCAATCCCTGGAGCATCTTGCCTATCAGCATGTCATGGATGGACAGAAAGCACCCGCCCAAAGGCTTGCTGATTTTGTATCTGGAAAAGATTCTGCAAACCTGCCTGAAATTTCATATTTTCCGGGTACCGTCGTTTCTGACTTACACAACTGGCTTCCCGATCAGATAAGGCAAAGACTGCAACAGGGTTTCAGATTATTTGAAAAAAAAATGCACGGATTTCTAACAAATGAGGCGGTGGTCCTGGGCGTGGAGTCCAGAACATCTTCACCTATAAGAATACCAAGAAATCCTGTGACAATGGAGCATGTACAAATAAGCGGATTGTTTCCTGCAGGAGAAGGATCAGGTTATGCGGGTGGAATTGTTTCCTCGGCCATTGACGGAGAAAACTCTGCGCAGGCAGTGTTCAGAAAAATTTCCGCGCAATAGAATAGTGAGTGGTGAATGGTGAATGGTGAATGGTGAGTGGTGAATGGTGAATGGAGAATATGATCATTTCGTCTCTTAGTCTCTTCGTCTCTTCGTCACTTCATCACTTAGTCTCTCAGTCGCTTAGTCGAATTGTCGCCCCGTCGCTTAGTTCGCCTTGTCACTTCGTCGCCCCGTCGCTTAGTTCGCCTCGTCTCTTCGTCTCTTCGTCTCTTCGTCACTTCTTCTCCTCGTCACTTCGTCACTTCATCACTTCATCACTTCGTCGCCTTGTCGCCCCGTCGCTTAGTTCGCCTCGTCTCTTCGTCTCTTCGTCTCTTCGTCCCTTCGTCTCTCAGTCACTTCGTCTCTCAGTCACTTCTTCACTTCGTCACCCCGACGCTACTGAATCATTGTGCACAAATATGGCTATAATCGGTTTTGGCTGCCTCATAGCCCATGTTCATTGCTTTTTTCAGGTCAGTACAGGCATTTTCACGTTTACCGGATTCAAAACTGGCAGCTCCCCTGAAGTAGTAATATTCGGCTTTCTGGTTGTACTTCAAGGCCTTGCTGAAGTCGTCAATGGCAAGGTCATATTTTTTTCTGTTATAATACAACATTCCCCTTTTAAAATAAGCATCATCACAATGGGGGTTTAGCCTCAAAGCCTCTGAAAAATCAAGCTTTGCCCTGTCTTCCTTACCCAGGTTGTACATTACCAGGGCACGGTGGTACCAGGCAGTGAAATTCTCTTTTTCGGTCTGGAGTACTTTATTCAGATCTCTTTCAGCCTGTGGGAATTTCTCCGTCTCATAGTAAGCAATTCCCCTTGATAACAGGGCTTCATGCTCATTCTTCCTGTCATTGGCAATCACCAGTGACAAGTCCTTAATGGCCGGTGCATAATCTTTTATTCTGAGGCTGGCATTTCCACGGTAAAGATATGCTTTATAATTATCAGGTCGCAGTTCTATCAGTTTGTTGAAGCAAACGATTGCTTCTTTAAATTTTTCTGAGTTAAAAAGCAAATGTCCTTTTTCCATGTAACATTCAGCGCATCCGGCATTCAAATCCAGCGCTTTGTCCAGTTCGTCAGCTTCTTCCTTTAGTTTGCCTTTACCCGCGAATATTTTTGAAAGGGTAAAATGAACCATGTAGTTCGTTGTTTTGAGATTTACAGCAGCCAATAAGTCCTGTAGTGCTTTTTCATTATTCTTTTGCCTGAAAAGAATATCTCCCCTTAGTTCAAATGCCGGTAAATAGTCTGCTTTAATTTCAATTGTTTTAGCCAGGTCGTTGATCGCATCGGCTTCTTTTCCCATTTTAAGGTTCAGTTCAGCCCGGTGGTAATAAGCCTCATAATATTTTTTATTGATCTCAACCGCTTTGGAATAATCAGCCAGGGCTTTGTCGTTCTGCCTCAGCAGTACTTCTGCCCTTGCCCTGTCGTGCCATGCTTCATAATAATCAGGGTAATGGCTTATAACATAATTAAAGTCCGCTACAGCTCCTGCCAGGTCATTGTCATTCAGTTTCTCAACTCCTCTGTCGTAGTAAAAATTTACACTCTGGGCCGGCAAGGAACATGTAACCAGCATCAGAACAAAAGAAAAAAGGGAATACTTCATGAAACAACTCAATGGGTTGGACTTAGATTAAATTTCTCCTATCAGGCCTTTGCCACGTTTATTTATTTTATGTTCCTCTTTCATCCTCGATATAACCTTGTCAAGGATCCCGTTGATAAACTGCCCGCTTTTTT
Source organism: Bacteroidia bacterium (assembly GCA_026391255.1). Taxonomy (GTDB): domain Bacteria; phylum Bacteroidota; class Bacteroidia; order Bacteroidales; family JAPLDU01; genus JAPLDU01. Next base: position 11,564 of record JAPLDU010000093.1, read on the forward strand.
CTGTGCTGTAGTATCTTGCAATTTCAATGTACTCATTTAATGTGACCTTTACGGGGATTGACGGGAATTCCGTGAATTCGGCAATGGCAAGATGCATGATAAGCACATCAATCATGGCAAGGCGTTCAATATACCAGTTTTCAATGTGGGGATCGAGCATTTCCTGGTAAAGATCGAAATTCATGATTGCTTTTCTAAGCAGAATTTTGGCAAAATCATCCTCTCTGGAATCGTCATAAGGTTCAGGAAACTGAATTGTATGACTTACAGATTTTACTTTTTCCACTGTGTCGATCATCAGGCTGATGATAAACTCCAATTCATCGTTCCAGTAAATGCTTTTTTCTTCCAGTTCCTGGGCCAGATCTTCAGAAGTAGAAAATAATTGCCTGAGAATATATTTCACCAGTTTTTTATCATTATCAAACGAATCTTCCGGATTATTCATATGTACCTGATATCCTTCTGATTGCAGGATCATCTTATAAAGATTTCTGATCAGTTCGGGATGGTTATCCCAACTTATCGCGTTTTCATGAATATATTTACGAAACACCTTATTATCAGAGATCATCAGGATGACTCTGTTTTCTACGAACCTCCGGTTTGGATTCAGTTCATCCTCGCTGGGTAAGTTCTTCTGCAAACCCAATTCCATCCTTAAACCTGCATAATGGACAATATCAACCAATAACAGGAAGAGGTAGTGGAATAATTCATAGCTTTTGTTCAAAGAAAAAAAAAGCTCTTTTTCGGTGTTTCCTGAGAATGATTCTCCGGATTGCCTGTTTGCATAAAGCAACTGAAGTACTTTAACCCTTATTAATCTTCTGCTCAACATCTCAAAAGAACGTCGATAATTAGTAATCGTTGTAAAGAAACTTCTTTTTGCGGGATTACACAAATGGCCTTAATTATTATTAAAAACGGTTTCAGAAAAAAGGAAGAATGATGAGTGAAAAAATAGGAATGTTTAAAAATCTTTTTATTTTTGGGTGCTTATTGTGGGTTAAACTTTAAAAACGAATAAATGGAAGATTTTGAATTTGAACATGTTGAAAAGAATGAGCCGGCAGAAGATTCTTTGAAATCTGAAAGGACAACTAACAGGGGAAGTGATATTTATTCAAATGTGGTGAGGGCAGGAAAACGCACTTATTTCTTTGATGTAAAGTCCACACAGAGAGGGGAATATTATCTTACAATTACTGAAAGCAAGAAGAGATTTAACCGGGATACAGGGCATGCAATTTTCGAAAAACACATTATTTTTTTATATAAGGAAGATTTTAAGAAATTTACAGAAGGATTGAATGAAACAGTCAGGTATATTGATGTGAACAATGCTGAATTCAAACCTTTCGGACACCAGGATGAGACCTTGGCAGAAGAGAAACAGGATGAACAGGTGGTCTGATATTTTCTGATAATATGCTTCCTTATTACCCTGGTCAGTTTAGGTGCTTATTTCTGAAATCTTGACGCTTTTTGGCAAAAAATTCCAAAAAACAAATCACAAAAAACAAATAATTAACAATATCAAAATTTCAAATACGAAACAAACTACTTTGAATTTGTCATTTTGTTAATTGATATTTATTTGTTATTTGTATTTTGAGATTTGTGATTTCTTGTTTGGTTCTGGATCGGGCAGGATAGGAAAATTGAATTCAATGATTATACCTGTTTCCATCATTTGTCCTGATACCTGATACTAATTCTAAAAGCCTTCAGTCTGAATACCTGATCAGCCACTTCATTTTTCAGGTAATTTTATGCTTATTGATGAGATCCTTAATTTCATTGAATGAGAGTGTTTTAACATTGGTCACAATAAAATCCTGCCTGATAAAGTCACCGAACTGGTTACATTCTTCTACTGCCTTTGTGAGCAGGTTTTTAATAGGAACCTGAATCGGAATGACGGTAAGGATGGTAGCAAACGAACCCGTAAAATCAACCTGTTCAATTTCAGCCTGACTGCCGGCAAAAATATATTCAAATTCACTTTGCACGACCTTTTGCTGAACCGGGCTGAAATCATCTCCGTTGTTTGAAAGCAAGACAATAAAGTACCGGAGTTTTGATCCCTTTCCACCCAATCCTGTGGAAATAAAAACCTGGTTTTCATCTAACAGTGAACTCTCAATAATCATACGGCTTTCCTGGTATGCCAGCGTGGCCCAGTCATGCAGATCAGGGTCGCCTTCAATTACAAATTTCTCAATAGTCCGGTATGCCTCAACACTATCAAGCGCTGCCAGCCTGATTAGCAGCCATTTTTTTTCCGCCATGGAAATGGTATCGGAAAATAACAGGTCTTTCTTGCTGATGATCTTTTCAATTGGTTTCTCACGGTTTTTCTTTGCTGCCTTATAATACTCCATTTGCAGGTTGATGTCAATCTGCTGCTGTAGTATGTTCAGATTTGCCGGTAGTTTTCCAAGGATCTCCTGTATCTGGTCAAAAATTTCCTCTCCTTCCATGTTTTTAAGCAGCATTAAATTGTAAATCTACTAATAAAACTATAATCCGGTCAGTTTGTTTTAATTTATTATTTAGAATGTATAAAAATAATATGCCAATTAATATGTTATGAATTTTGAGTTATGAGTTATGTATTTAAAACTTACAACTTATGACTTACGGCTTATAACTTCAGTTTCAAAGTATGATACATATTAGTTTTACTGATGCATTTATTGCAAAATGAATTTATCTGATCTTCAGAATAACCAGAAAGGAATCATTACCAAGGTAAGAGGAAGAGGTGCATTCCGTAAAAGGATCACCGAAATGGGATTTATCAAGGGTAAAGAAGTTAAAGTGATCAAACCGGCTCCATTAAAAGATCCTGTGGAGTACCAGTTGATGGGCTATGAGGTAAGCCTGAGGCGTAGTGAGGCAGAGCTTATTGAAATCATTACCGAGGAAGAAGCGCTAAGTTTGCAGAAAGAAATCATTTTTGATGGTACTATCACGGGTGATCTGCTGGAACGGTCTGCACGTATCAAAGGAAATATCATCAATGTAGCCCTGGTGGGAAACCCCAATTCCGGGAAAACAACACTCTTCAATTATGCCTCGGGGTCAAAAGAACATGTAGGCAATTACAGCGGAGTGACAGTTGATGCCAAAACAGCAACATTTAAGCAGGATGGATATACTTTTCATATTGTAGATCTGCCCGGTACATATTCCATTTCTGCTTATTCGCCTGAAGAACTGTTTGTCCGTAATTATATTGCAGAAAATGTCCCCGATGTAGTGATCAATGTGGTGGATTCTTCTAACCTTGAACGCAATCTCTACCTTACTACCCAGCTTATTGACATGGACATCAGGGTGGTGGTAGCATTGAACATGTATGATGAACTGGTCCAGAGCGGGGCACGTTTCGACTTTAAAATGCTGGGGGAAATGATTGGAATACCTTTTGTCCCTACCATTGGGTCCAAGGGCAGAGGCATACAACAGTTATTCCGGAAAGTAATTGAGGTGTATGAAGATAAAACGCCCATTCTCCGCCATATTCACATCAATTATGGCCCTGTGATCGAGGAATCGGTCTGTTTAATACAGGATAAAATCCGCATTAACAAGTCGCTGATCGACAAAATGTCGTCCCGTTTCCTGGCCATCAAACTTCTTGAAAAGGATAAGGATGTAAGTAAATTTATTCAGCGTTGTGTTAATGCCGAACAGGTCTATACTACAACCAATGACCAGTTGAAAACTATAGAAGAGCAGTTGAAGGAGGACAGTGAAACGGCCATTACCGATGCTCGTTATGGTTTTATTGCCGGTGCTTTAAAAGAGACCTTCAGTATTGGGCCGAAGCAGCAGAGACGCATAACTGATGGGATTGACGACTTGCTAACCCATCGGGTTTTTGGTTTTCCGGTGTTTATTTTTTTTATGTGGGTAATGTTTCAGGTTACATTTTCATTGGGATCTTACCCTAAAAAATGGATTGAGACCCTTGTAGCTCTGATAGGTTCATTGGTGAATAACCTCATGCCAGCCGGTGCATTGAAGGATCTTACAATTGATGGTATCATCAGCGGAGTTGGTGGTGTGATCGTGTTTTTACCAAATATTCTTATCCTGTTCTTTTTCATCTCACTGATGGAGGATACAGGCTATATGGCTCGTGCAGCTTTCATTATGGATAAGATCATGCATAAAATCGGACTGCATGGCAAATCCTTTATACCACTCATCATGGGTTTCGGTTGCAATGTGCCGGCCATCATGGCTACGCGTACACTTGAGAACCGTAACGACAGGTTACTCACTATGCTTATAAATCCATTTATGTCATGCAGTGCACGCCTGCCTGTTTACCTCCTTTTAATAGGTGCATTCTTTCCTCATCACCAGGGAACTATCCTGTTTGTAATCTATCTTACCGGGATATTAATTGCCATCATTGCAGCTTTGGTTTTTAAGAAGTTGCTGTTCAAAACAGTGGAGGCTCCTTTCGTGATGGAACTTCCTCCTTACCGGATGCCTACCTCTCGATCAATATTTAAACACATGTGGAACAGGGGGGAACAATACCTGAGAAAAATAGGCGGGGTAATCCTGATGGCATCCATTATAGTATGGGCATTGGGTTACTATCCCCGGAAAGTCAATTATTCAAAGGATTATTCAAATGAGATCGTAAAATCAGAAGCTCAGTTAGCAATTATCCGTGATGTAAAACATCAGGATTCTGTAAATTATAGTATGAAAGTATCTGCCTTAAAGAAACATATTCACGATTTCAAGTCTGATATGGATTCTGAGCACCAGGCAAATTCCTATATCGGGAAGATCGGTAAAATTATCCAGCCTGTGCTTGCTCCCTTAGGTTTTGACTGGCGTATTGGCATTTGCCTGTTAATGGGAGTAGCCGGGAAAGAAATTGTAATCAGCACTATGAGCGTATTGTATCAGGGTACTCCTGGCCCGGCAGGTAATCCGGAATCACTCACTTCCAAGCTGAAGGAAGCCCGATATACCGAAGGCAGCCGCAAAGGTACTCCGGTATTCAATCCATTAGTGGCATTCAGCATGTTAATGTTTGTTCTCATATATTTTCCATGTGTGGCTGTAATTGCAACTGTTAAAAAGGAATCAGGCTCCCTGAAATGGGCATTGTTCACCATTTTCTATACCACAGGACTCGCCTGGTTTGTTTCACTTATTGTGTTTCAGGTTGGCTCGATTTTTCATTAGGCGAAAGGGCGACTGAGTGACTGAGTGACTGAGTGACTAAGAGACGAAGAGACTGAGTGACTAAGAGACTTGGCGAACTAAGCGACGGGGCGAAAGGGCGACTGAGTGACTGAGTGACTAAGAGACGAAGAGACT
>JAPLDU010000002.1:0-3428 GCA_026391255.1 Bacteroidia bacterium
TGATCCTGACAATATCTTCAAATCCACCGAGACTGAATCTTGGCAGAGCAGAACTGCTGTCGGTGATGAGTTTCCTTACCCCGGTTGCGTTGAACAGTATGCCTGAATCGAGTGATTGCCTGACAACATCGGTCATCACAACTTCACTCACCTGGTACCCGAAACTGCCGGCAACAGAACTGTCAAGGGCCGGGCTGATCTGCAGACCAACCGGGGGTAACTGGGCAGTATCGCCTGTCATCAGCAACCGGCATGATTTACCATTGTGAACATAATCTATCAGATCGCTCAACAAACGCCCGCTCCCGAAAAGCGAGGAATCTGAAGGAGTATTGGTGATCATCGAAGCTTCATCTACAATAAACAAAGTATTGGAATGATAATTTTTATCAAGGATGAAGCCGGAGAGAATGTCCTTTTTTGATTTTAGCCGGTAGATTTTGCGATGAATGGTACTTGCCGGCATAGCGCAATATGCTGAAAGAACTTTGGCCGCTCTTCCTGTTGGAGCAAGCAAAACGGGCTCAATATTCACCTGGTCGAGAGTTTTGACCAATGCGGAAATCAGGGTAGTTTTACCCGTACCGGCAAAACCCTTGAGAAGCATGATCTGTTTCTCTCCTTTCCCTGCCAGGAATTCAGATAATTTCAGTATAGCTGTTTCCTGCGAAAGGGTTGGTGTAAATTTCAGGTTTCGCCGGAGTTCATCTGCTATGTGCTTTTTTAACATAAGAACCTAAATTAATTTGAAAATGTGCAAATTTGAAAATTTGATCCGCCTGAGGCGGATTAAATCCGTTTCACGGGAATAAGATTAGCGACAACCTGTTGGTAAGTTTGCTGTCTTAAGCGCCTATATAAAACGTCAAAGCTAAGTCAAAAAATCCTACATTTGCCCATAAATTATTACTAAGCAACCGTGATACATGAGCTTAACCTGACTGACCCTACCTGGGATTCTGCCGCGGCAGGAAGATGTGATTTGTCGGTACAGATTGCATCCGGAAGCATCTCCTGTTGCCTGCTCGATAACCTGTCTAATAAATTTATTTCCCTCTTTCACACAAATTTTGATGATGATGTGTATTGCCAGCAGGAACATATTAACAAACTAGCTGATATTTTCAGGAATGATCCAGGATTCACAGGTTCATTCCGTAAAACCCGCATTATTTATGTAACTTCCTTTTCTACACTTATCCCTGAACCACTTTTTGAAGAGGATAAGGCCGTCCGGTATTTTCATTTCAACCATGAACCGGAAGAAGATAATGAAATATTATTCAACAGGCTCCGGTACACAGAAGCTTATTTAGTATTCCGTATCCCTGACTTACTCAGAACTACGATTGAAAACCAGTTTCCCGGCGCAGGTATATTCCATCAGGCAGGTGTTTTTGCCGAGAACCTGCTTTTATCGGCCAGTGCTGAAAAATTCAACGGGGAAGCATTATCTGTCCATGTTAATGTCAACAGCGACCATTTCGACATCGCTGTGACAAATCATTCGAGCCTCAGGCTACTAAACAATTTCAGATTCCGCAATGAAAACGATTTTTGTTATTTCATACTTTATGTTTATGATCAGTTAAAGCTCGATCCTGAAAAAGTTCCGGCCGTTTTTTCAGGATTGATCGGGGAAGATTCATCCTCACTCCTGCTGCTCGGTAAATACATAAAGAACCTGTCTTTTGCACGACCGGGAAACTTCTTCAGTTATTATCCCGACATTGAAATTGCTGCCAGTCATCATTTTCTTCAACTCTTTAATATAAACCGATGCGAATTATAACCGGTAAATTCAGTGGAAAAAAGATCAATTCCCTGAAAAATTGTCCATCAAGACCAACAACCGACAAGGCCAAAGAAAGCCTTTTCAATATCATTCACAGTTATTATGATTTTGAAGGACTGACGGTACTTGATCTGTTTGCGGGCACTGGCAGTATCAGTTTTGAGTTTGCTTCACGCGGCGCAGGAGAAATCATAGCGGTGGAAACCGATATGAAGAGCCACATGTTTATTAAAAATACTTCGAAAGAACTTAATTTTTCCCAGATTCAGGCTGTAAAAGCAGATGCATTTAAATTCATAGCACATTGCAACACGACATTTGATATTGTTTTTGCCGATCCTCCTTATGAAATGGAAGATATCGACACTATCCCCGGACTCATTTTCCGGTTTGGACTGGTAAACAAGACCGGCTGGTTCATTCTCGAGCATTCAAACAAGTTTGATTTCAGCAGTCATCCGAATTTTTTAAAGACCCGTCATTATGGTAAAGTGAATTTCAGCATTTTTGAGAATAGGCAGGAGAAACAAATTTGAAAATTTGAAAATGTGCCAATTTGAAAATGGAAAACTATGATTAAGTGAATAGTGATTGGTGAAACTCTGAAACTCTGGAACCCCGAACCCCGAACCCCGAACCTGACTGTTATCTATTATATAGGTGCTTAAGAAAGTAAACTTACCAACATGTTGTCGCTAATCTTATTCCCGTGAAACGGTTTTAATTTTCAAATTTGCACATTTTCAAATTTTCAAATTAATTTAGTATCTAATGCCTATTGCCTATTGCCTATTGCCTATTGCCTATTACCTAATGCCTAATGCCTATTACCTAATGCCTATTACCTAATGCCTATTATCAATCTTTTTTCAGAGTTGTTTGCATATTGAAAAAATGATTAACTTTGCGTCGGATTTTTGGTCTGGTAGTTCAGCTGGTTAGAATACGTGCCTGTCACGCACGGGGTCGCGAGTTCGAGTCTCGTCCAGACCGCTAATAGCCCTTGATTTTCAGGGGCTTTTCTCATTTTAGGGGGCAAATGGGGGGCTGGAAATTCTTAAGAATTTAAAAACACAAAAAAGCCATCAGAGCGAATCGTGGTGGCTTTCAATAGTTTCTTTTTAAGAATGATCAAATTTTGATTATTTTCTTCATCCCAGGATTGTTATTGATCCTGAGAAAATACACGCCCGAAGGCAAAGAACTAATGTTAATTTTATTCCCCCGGCTTTGTATTAAGCATTGTCCAGTAATGGTGAACATTTCAACTTTTGGATTTTCTATTCCTAGTATTGAAATCATACCATCAGTGGGAATTGGATAGACAGAAATTTTTGGTAGAGAATATTCTGGTACATCTTGCCATAGAACGGAATACCATACACCATGATTTTTTGTTCCCACATACAGTATATCGTATTGATTGGCCATGGAAAGTACGTCATGGTCCATCAAACCACCATATCCGCTTCCATTGGAATTTATCCAGTTACTCTGTTGGGCATAGATATGATAAACGCCAATTTCAGTGCCGGCAATAACCCCTTCTCCTTTCAAAGGAAAAGACGGCATTTCTAATAAGCATCTAACATCAATACCATTTAACGTACTGTCGCCATATCTTAACCATGAC
>JAPLDU010000002.1:3433-22402 GCA_026391255.1 Bacteroidia bacterium
TCTTAACCATGACGTTGAAAGATATGGCAAATAGAAAACTCCATTATTTGTTCCGGCAAAAATTGTGGAATTAATAGATATAAGGCAGTTTATCTTATGAATATTTTCTAGTCCGGAATCAATTTCCGACAAACTAAGAATATCATTTTTAAAAACTTTACCGTTGGAAGTACCAACAAACAAAGTATAGTCCAGCTCGCCTGAACTGAAATCTGCTGTGGTGAGCGCTGAAATGGAATCGCCCATTCCATAGAATGTTGCCCAATGATTCTGATACCCTACTAATGTTGTCATGTATAATGAATCATTCGTCCCGGCAAAAACAATCTCACTGGCCAAAGATATCCTTGCGGTAAGTGATGTAATTTTTGAGTTGTGAGGAATTCCTGCACAATTATCTTCCCAGGTCATTTCATCAGATGTACGGTACAATCCGCTGTCTGTTCCAGCATACAAGTAGGGATATTCTATAAGTGGTCCAGCATAGACCATTGATCTTACATGCAAGTTAGCTAATCCTGAATTAAAACTAGCCCATCCGCCATCTATACCCAGCTCGCTTGTGCCAAGACCATCTGTTCCAGCCCATAACATGCTATTTGCATCACCAACAACGCAAAGTGACAAAACCCCGACATTGTCTGTAGGACCATTAGTTGGATACCAAGAATAAATCCATTGAGCACTTACGGTGCTCGTTGTGCTCAAAAGCGCAAATGCAAAGAGAAAGAATAAAACTTTTTTCATAACTTTCAATATTTAATTGGTAAATAATCATTTACCTTAAATAGTACGCTAAAAGACAAACTTAGTCAATTATCGAATATCTTGTTCAGTTATCCCCAGATATTTATCAACCCTCCTCTTTTGTAGAGTTTCATTTGTTATATGTAAAAAAAGCCACCAGAGCGAATCGTGGTGGCTTTCAATAGTTTCTTTTTAAGAATGATCAAATTTTGATTATTTTCTTCATCCCAGGATTGTTATTGATCCTGAGGAAATACACGCCCGAAGGCAAAGAACTAATGTTAATTTTATTCCCCCGGCTTTGTATTAAACATTGTCCAGTAATGGTGAACATTTCAACTTTTGGATTTTCAATTCCGGAAATTTCAATCAGACTATTAATTGGATTTTGGGAGGTAGATATTTTACATGTAATGGAATAGTGGTGTTGTGAGAATACCAATATTCTGAAGTATTAATGCCTATGTTTATTTGTTTATGGTTTCTTTTTCCCCATTAATATAACCATCAATATCATGTCCGTTGATTTTGATTTCATCGTACTTCGGTTTTACAATTTCTGTTCCATTGCTAGAAATAAAACCAAATTGACCGCCTTTACAGACTAACGCCCAGTCCGGTAGATATTTCCCAAATTTATAAATTTCATCATACTGCGGTTTTACAATTTCTGTTCCATTGTTGGAAATAAAACCATATTGACCACCTTTACAGACTAACGCCCAGTCCGGTAGATATTTCCCAAATGGGAAAGTTTTATCATAATTCTGTTGTCCAACTGATAACAATGCTGTCATCAAAATTGTCACTAATAAAATAGATCCTTTCATAACTTTAATATTCAAATGTAAATAACTCGAAACTATTTATTTACCTTAAATGATACGCTAAAAGACAAATATAGTCAACTAATTAATATCTTGTTTACTTTTCCTCATATATTTATCAACTCTCCCCATTTGTTGGGTTTCTTTTGTTATATGAAAAAGAAAAAGCCACCAGAGCGAATCGTGGTGGCTTTCAATAATTTATTTCATAAGAAAGATTAAATCTTAATTATTTTTTTCATCCCGGGATTGTTGGTAAATAACCTGAAAATAATTATTTACCTTATTAAAGCAACATTTATCTGAATTTTTCGCGCAGTTTTAAAATATTTTTTTCAAGAAAATGGAACGATGCCATACTGATAATAATCGTGCATGTAAGCATGACAATAAATGAAAGAATAAGTTGCAAAGGGCCGTGAATTTCAATCTGAAATGCGTTGGCAGCAACAAACAGAAAAATAACAACAAGAGAGTGATACATATACAATCCGTAACTTATTCTTCCAAAGTAAGACAGAATATTCGAGTTTTTTATTTTTAATTTGGATTCCATTGGGATAAATATTGCAATTATTCCTGTAAAAAGAACAGATAAGAATGTTGGATGTAAGATGTCAACATTTTCAGTGGATTTAAAAATTGTTTTTAAAAATATCACAATTGTGATCACTGTGACTATATAAATCAATTTAACTATAAACGGTATTTTCCGGATCAGATCGGTCAGCCTTTCATATTTTGTTACAGTTAAATATCCGAGAATAGCCCCAACGCCAAATAAATCAAAATTAGTATTACAAAAAACCATAGAATATAGAAATGTTCCTCTATGCAAAGTGACCAGATAACACCCAAAGGCACGATGCCAGGCATAGCGTCAAGATAAATCATCCGGTAATTTTCCGTAAAAGAAAAAGAATAAAACCAGTCGCAGTGATAACCGGATCCGATGTATCCTATATTAGTGAGAATCCAGTTAGGTACAAGATATAAAAAGAGCAGCAGAAGAAAATAGATTGGCCATATTCTTAAAATTCGGCGTAGGAAAAAACTTTTTGCATTTATTTTTCCTGTATGAAATTTTTCATTCACTAAAATATATGTGATCAGAAAACCACTAAGTACAAAAAAGAAAGCTACACCAATTCCACCACCCTGTTTTAAAAATTTTATGACCGGATTATCCAGATCGTATGGGAAATGAGATATAAACACTTTAAGAAATGCAAAAAAGCGAAAAGCATCTATGCTATGAAACTGAAGTTTGGGATAGGTCATTTATCTTTATAAAAGTGGCATATAGTCGGGTCACGACGGGGAGTTTCACCTGAGCCTTATCACGGAATCGTTCATGAACCTCTCAACTCATACGGCTCTTCCTGTTCCATCATAAATGCACATAACATTGAGGATTGTCCTGATTAATTTATTAAAATTTTTTGTTAGGCCGAAATTTCGTTTTTCGGTCGATTTTTTTCCAATTGCTTATCTCCTTCGGGCAAGTCAATCTTCTTAAGTAATAATATTTGCAAATGAAGATTTCTTTTAACCTCCCAAACCCTCCTAAAACAGGAGGGTTTATGGAACAGCAAATTTTGCCTCCCCTGTTTTAGGGGAGGTTGGTGGGGTCTTACTTGCTTAAAGTGGATAAGCAGTTTTTCTATTGGGTAAAATTATAATCATGACGTTAAGATAATGAAATTGAGATTTACAAAGTTTATATAAGATTTATCATGAATTGATCAGGATTAATATTTAATTTAAATATAATTTATTTACATTAAATGGCACTCCAAAAAGCAAATATAGCCAATTAATTGATATTGTATGTCGTTAAAAAGCATATCCAATCGTAGAACCGAAACGGAAAGCAGGATCTGTCCCAGATACAGGTGGATCCCAAGACGGTTTATTTGTTGTCCAGAATTGAATCCCCGCTCCTCCATAAAGATCAATATTGAAATTTTTCCATTTTATCCATTGATAACCTGTACAAAGTCCAACTACATTTGCATTAAATAAGTATCCCCACCTTGTAGAAGATCTTTCATTTTCATTATAATTTTGATTAAGTTGGTAGTATGGTGCTATAAAAAAACCTCGTGAAGCATTACCTTTAATATAAATCCTTATTTCCGGTGTAAAATTATACCAATCAGAAACCTTATAATCAAATTCTCTGATTGAACCAAATAAGTAATAGCCTTGAATCTGAATAGATAGATAATTGCTTAATAATCTTTCATAACTCAAATTAATTGTTTTAAAGGGAAGTGCCAGATAATTTATTTTAATTAAATTTTTCCGGGTACTTTTTGATTCGTCAGGGTAAATGATTGAATTATCCTGAGTATAAGAATGGATAATACTACAAAAATATAGTGCAATTATTAAAGTAAATATTTTCATATGAATTTCATAATGTTGATTGAACAGTTTGCAGCTAATGGCTGCCGTTATTAACATTGGCGGATAGCAGGATTAATTTACCTTGTGTTTTCATCGTTCCAGCGGGCTGGAATGCTGAACCGCTCAGATTCACTGCCATTGCTTATGAGCGTCTTGTTATAGCCAGTGCAAATTTGTCTTTACCCTTTGAATACAAAACTTACCAATCATTTTTTATTTAATTTACAACTTTTGAACTATTTGAAAAACAATGCGATTGCTCTATTTTTTCTCCAGTTTCTTTTTGACCCCGCTAATGGCATTAATCGGCGAATCAATGATCAGCATGTTGGATATCCAATCTGGTATATTTCCAGCAGGGTCTACAAAACCTTCAAGTATAACATGAGACATTTCTTTACCGGCAGGCATAACGGTCCATGTTTGCTGGTAATCTTTAATGCGGACCATGTCATTACGTTCAGGAATAACCCCGGGGAGAGGAACTGCAGTAATCTTGCGTTCACCGGTCACCTGATTGATTGTAACTGTAACATCAACGCACAAGTCACGATCATTAACCGGCCAAGGTAAATCATATACCAAATAGTACTGCGCCCTTTTGTACTTTTCATAAAACAGTACTTTGATCTCAGTAAGGTTCTTATCCCACCAATCTGTATTATTAACATCTTCAATCATAGCGAAAACCTTGTCTGCCGGTGCATTAATGTCGGCAACCCCTTTATAAGATTCCAGGGACTTTCCGGCTTCCTTATGTGTATATATTTTTATGCCATCCTTTTCTTTGATGAAATTCCAGGATTGTGCTGCCATAGAAAATGAAAGTATCAGGGTAAAGATGAAAATTAAAATGAAGAAAAACTGATATTGTCTCATTAAACTTGCGTTATTATTTTTGAATCTTATGATAATTTAATACCATTTTTACTTTTTAACAGACGTTTTGATTATAACACTGAGTAAAAAAGACTATAAACGATATTATTAAAAGGTATCTAAGTTTATTCATCGTATTATAATTTTGTGCCTAACGGCCGCTGCTAAATGCCCCAGGGGATTGCGTGGATGCTATGTTCATTGTTCCAAACCGAACGAAGGGCGGGCGATGCACTCCGCACTCCTTCAGAAATCCCCGCGGAATATAGCAGTTTGTAAGGTTTTGTTATTCTTTTTTATAAATTATTGGTATGTAATATCTTAATGAGAAATAATAATTTGAAAATTTTTTATTTATCTGCCTTGTATTTATATAATGATCATAAGTTAAAGATAGTCCTAATAATTCAATTCCAATTTTGTAGTTAATCAAATTATAAGTCTTTTGTTCAAATAATAAGTTTGAATATTCAAGGCCAAATGCAACATAAAACTGAATCCATGCACTAACTTTTACTCCAGTCATTTTGGTATCCTTATAATCATATAATAATGAGCTTGATATACCAGTAAATGTTTTTGTATAATTATAAGTTTTAGTTATTTTTTTCAATGTTGATCCAGTTTTACGAGTTTCCCCAAAATTTATTCCTAACCCTAATTCTCCGTAATTATTTTTAAATCCTTGATGACCAACTAATAATCCACAACTAATTTTACCATCTAATTTATATCCGCCAATCTTAAAATTAGTTTGACTAACCAGATTCAAATAAAACAAGAATAACAATAATGTCGATAAAGCAAATTTCATTTTTAATAAAACCTAACCGCATCGCCGTTTGGCTTCAGTGGCAGCGATCATTTAATGCCAGATTTATCAAATTTGTATAAAGTATAATTTATGCCATACCTTCTGAATCGCCGATAGCCATAGGGCCAAGCGGATTGTTGACAGCCGTTTATTTTCTATTTAATTTTATTCTCCATAATAATTCAAAACTAAACAAATGTTCATATTCAATTGATTTTTCATTTGACAGTCGCCAAAATGTAGGTCGGTAAATCAATCCGATATTAAATGATTTACTAATCTGATAATACATATTCATAGTTATTCCGATTGCTTTGTTTGATAATTCACTTCTTGTACTTTTAGTGATAGTGTCAAATGATCTATACCCTTCAGCCCATGTATTAACTGAATAATTCAACCCGTAACCAAAAGTAAATCTATCAATTTTATTGTTATTTGTTAAGCTAAAATATTTTGAATACTGGATTTTATATTCACCACCTTTATCAAAATGGAAAGGTAGTAAAGTATCTGAAACTCTGACAAAAGAAAAATTAAGTTCAATAAATTTATTTTCACTAAAGGAATATTCAAAGCCAATGCTTTCGCCAATAAATCCAAATTTGTTCACAGATATATTATTACCAGGTTTTAATAATAAATGATTGAAATAAGGTAATGCCAATTTCAACCTAAAATCTCCTTTATTATATTGCATCAATTCCGTTTGAGCAATAATATTGGCTGTAATAAAAATAATTATGATTAAAATGAGGTATTTCATTTATTTATTTAAATGGCTACCGCCCGCCGCTATAAGCAGTGGCGGATTGCGTGAAATTTGTTTTGCTTTATTTTCTGTATGCCAGCGACCTGGAATGTTGAACTTTCCGAATCCACCGCCATTGCATATGAGCGGCTTGTTGGACAAGTGTGCATTTATATTTATTATGGATATTCGAAACCAAACTTAAAATAAACTAACTTATTGTTTATGAATTTATAACGAGCATAGTAACCAGGGTAATCATATTTCTGTAAGAATTTAGAATTATCAAAGTCGTTTATTTGATAAAACAAAGTTGTGGATTTATCATACGAAATGCTATCAGGTTTTCCTTTTAATATTTTTAACTGAGTAATTGAAATTCCAAGTTTTATGTCGCTTTCAGTCATGAAAACTTTATCTTCTATAATCTTTTCAACTGTATCTGATTTTTTATTATATGCAACTTGAAACTCTGAAAATTCTTTTATATAACCACCCGGATGAAATATTACCATTAATCTTTGTTTTTTATCCTTCGAAAGAAATGTTGCATGTGGTAAGCCTTCATCAAATTGACCCACTTCAGTTAACCGATCCATAATATCTGATCCTAAATAGGAATCAATATTATTTTTGTTACAAAGACTTATTTTCCCAATAGTAGTATCAGGTAAAAACTTGGAGGTATGATTATTCTGATATTGAAAATAATTATTATTTTCATGTCCCGAAAAGTATTTCTCAAAGTTTTGTTGTCCTGCATTCATATGTCGATGAAATAATAGAATGAATACCAGCGCAGAATATACTAATATGTTTATCAACAAATTTTGCATAATTGTCCTTTGCATGTTGCCCAACGGTCGCCTCTGTAAGCCACAGAGGTCAGCCACGGCGGAGGTTGAATGCTATGTTCATTGTTCCAAAGCGACCCCAGAGCGGGCGATGCACTCCGCACTCCTTCAGAAACCCACGGAATATTGCAGCTATTTAGCGGAATTGTTTCATTTAAGATTGCCATGTATGATATTGATGATACTAAATATTAGCAATATCCAACTCCAGTACTTTATCGGAATAAAAAAGAGACTATCTTTAATCTTGTGAGTTATTTTAGGGAGTTTACTGTTTGTGAAATCTAAGGAATTATTCTTTGATCGTTTTGCCTCCTCAATATTAATTAAAATTTTAGAATCATTCTCTTTTTTCAACCTTAAATATATGAAGTAAGTTATGATACCTGAAACTACTAAGGAAATAGATAAAGGGTAAGGATTGCTCTGATATAAATTCTCATCATTAGTAATTGATCTTGTGATAATTTCTGCCATTAACGAGGACACGAAAGTGACTAAAGCCACTTGCCATCCTTTTCCTTTCCATATTATGTGAATTAAAGTCATAATTTTATCTATTTATATCTTTCAATTTGTCAATAACATTATCGCTAGTCGAATCATGCCGGGGAGTTTATTCGCTGACACTCATGAAATCGCTTCGCTTAGTTCACCCTGCATTCTCTCACGACCGTGTGTGAACCTCTCAATTCAAACTCCACTTACTTTTCCGTCGCAAATATACATAACCTTTTGGATTACAGTATTACTTAAATTCTTGATACATCTTTATAATTGTATTGTTATCTTTTTCTGAATAGAACCATCCTGCTTTTTTAAATTTTTCAAACCCATTTAACCCTTCCTTTAACACTGTTTCAACTTCTTTTGCTTTATCAAAATATTTCCAGGCATTTTCTTTGTCATTATTGTAATAATATGCTAGCGCTATACCTATAATTGCATCGGCATTTTCAGGTCGAAGATTTGAACATTTCAAGAAAACGTTTTTTGCTTCATCATAATCACCTTTGCCCAGATAGCAATATCCTAAATTATCCAACGCTGTTATTGATTTATCGTCTATCAACAATACTCTTTTGTAGGCTTTTATTCCATCATCATAATTTCCTGTTAATGAAAATAAAATGCCTAAAATAATTATGTTACCCGGATTTACAGGATCAAATTCAATACCTTTTGAGACATCCCATATAGCATTTTCAAATTCTTTCAATTCCTGTTCAGCCATTCCTCTGTTTATATAGGCCATTGAAAATTTTGGTCCAAGTTCGATAGCTTTTGAATAATCTATTATGGCTCCTTTGAAATTCTTTAGTTTGAACTTCATAAGACCCCTATTGTTAAATGCCATAGAATCATTTGGGTTTATTTCAATGATTTTTGAAAAATCCGAAACAGCACCTTGATAATCCTTTAGTTTTTCTTTAGCAAGACCACGGTTCATAAATGCCAGAACAAATTTGGGGTTTATATCGATTGCTTTACAATATTCAGAAATAGCTTCATTGTAATCCCTAAGTTCGAATTTTATATAACCCCGGTTATTATGTGCCATAGATTCATTTGGATCCAGTTCAATTGCTTTGTTGAAATCAGAAATGGCGCCCTGCAAATCGTGCATATAGTCTTTCATTAAACCTCTTTGAATATACGTACTGCAGTCTTCAGGATTTATTTCCAGAGCTTTAGAAAAATCCAAGATTGCCCCCAAATAATCCTTATTTTTCCCCTTAGCATTGCCACGATTGTAATATACCAAACCACAATTTTTATCGATTTCAATTGCTTTGTCATAATCCATAATAGCACCATAAGTATCTCCAATTTCGGACTTTAAGAATCCCCGGTTACAATAATTCCCTGGCTCTTTATCATTCAATTCAATTGCCTTGCAAAAATCCGACATAGCACCATCAAAATCATGCAAATTAACTCTCGATAAACCACGATTTTGAATCGCATAGTAATCATTAGGATTTATTTTGATAGCTTGTGAATAGTCAAAATTAGCCCCTTGATAATCATGAATCTCTGATTTAGAATATGCTCTTCCATTGTATGCATCAGTATATTGGGGATTGAGAGAAATTGCTTCTGTAAAATCTGATATAGCTCCTCTATAATCTTTTTTTTTCATTTTTTCTCCTCCCCTGTTACAATAAGACTCTGCATTATTGGGGTCATACTTAATAGCCTTTGAAAAATCTGAAATAGCCTTATCATATTCATGAATTGCACCATATGAACTACCACGATTCATATATGCTTGAGCAAATTTTGGGTTTAATTCGATAGCTTTTGATAAATCTGTTATTGCTACTTCATAGTTTTCCATCTCGTACATAGTTGTCCCCATGTTATAGTAATTTTTTGCATCAGCAGGATTAAGTTCTATTGCTTTTAAATAATCCTGAATGGCCTCATAATAATTTTGCAATTTTGAATTAGAATATGCCCGGTTGAAATATGCCAAAGTATCCGTAGGATTGAACTTGATAGCATAAGAATAATCCACTATGGAACCTTTATAATCTCTTTGTTCTTGTTTAATATTACCAAGATTATAATATGCTTCTGAATACTGAGGAAAACATTCAATAGCTCTAGAATAATCAGACATTGCACCCTCGAAATCTCTAAGTTCTTTTTTCCCTTTTCCCCTGTTGTAATATGCCATAGCATAACATGTGTCAATTTCAATTGCTCGAGTGAAATCAAATATTGCAAGTTCATATTCCTTCAATTCGAATCTTGCATTACCTCGTTTAATATATAATTCACAATGCTGTGGGTCAAGCTTGATGGATTCCGAATAATCCGATATTGCTCCATCGAAATCTTTTATACGGTATTTTGCATCTCCTCTGTAATAATAACTAGTACTATTTTCTCTATTTTTCTTTATACTCTTTGAAAAATACTTAATCCGTTTTTTGGGATTATTTGATTCGAGTCCTTTAAAATACCATTTGTCATATTGCCCTCTTGTTATTACAGGCTGAAAATAAATTAGTGTATAGCAGATCACAAAAATAAATAAATAAATACGGCTTTTCATCTGTATATATGTATAACCTAACCGAGAATTAAGCCAGGAATAAAAATATAGATTTGAACTAAATATTTATTCATAACAGTTTATTTATCAGGTATTCTCTCAAACTTTGCAATTTTTAATAAAATGGCAACAAACGCCATCGCTAGGTGCCGCAGAGGTTCTTCGTGGCGGAGCGTGGATGTTATTTTCATTGTTTCGAACAGACCAAAGGGCGGACAATATACCCGGCACTCCTTCTGAAATACCTGTGGAATATAGCAGTTTGTCATGCCCGGTTTTATTTTTGTTCTCTCAGATAGTCAAGCAATGAATTGAATAATGGATACAAAGTAGATTGGTCAGACCAAGTATTACTATTTTTGTTTATTAATATCTCATTTTTAAATATTATTTCTGCTTTATTTGGATTATAAAGTATTATGCCAGCGAAAAATCCATCTCTTCTTTCTAAATTTGTAAATGTAAGGTATACAAATGGTTTGTAATATTCATAAGCTCTTTTTAATCCCAGTTTATCCGATATTGTTATAACTTTGTCTTGTAAGTTATTTTTTATTATTTGATTTTCTAACTCAGATAATGTTATTACTTCTTTAAAGAAATTCATATTCTTTCCCATTTCCAACCAGAAATATTCTTTGCTGACAACTAAAAGATTTTTCAATGTATCAGCATTTACCGGAATATTCGTTATAACAGTTGCTGTCTCATTCCTGTCTGCCGGAAAGTAATTTGTTATTGGATCTAAAGTTGTAGATCTCATATATGTACCACAAGAATTAAATAAAATTGCATAAAATACAATTAGAATATTATAGCGTTTTGTTTTCATTATATTTTATTTGTTAATTAAATTAAGCATATCAGCGGCCCGCCGCTTGGCTTCAGTGGTGGTGGTCATTTAATGCCAAGTTTATCGAATCCATTTGAAGTTTATATAATGCCATACCTTTTGAATCGGCCATAGCCATTGGACCAAGCGGTTTGTTGTAGCCCGTTATAATTTCAAAAAATAAAAGCTTAAATTTCATTATTATTTAGTATTTAATAATATTCCATATATCTCCGTCAATGGTATAATAACATATTATTCCTATGTTTGGTTGATAATAAATTCTGTTAATTTTGTTACTTTTAAATCCTATACCAATATAATTATTAAAAGAGTAGACATTAAAATAGGATATTCCATTTAAATAAATACTATCTATAATATAATAGTTTGATTTATATTCAGTTGAAAACAGATCATTATACCAATAAATCTCAATAGTACCACCCTCTCTAACTTCAATATAATTTTGACCATAATTTGCAGGATTATATAAGGAATCCATATAGTAATCAATTATCTCATGATATTGATAAGTATTACAGTAATCTTCATTTGAATATTTGTTATAATTAATTCTAATTTTATTTATAAAGAAAGTATCCTTAATATTATTGTTGTCCTTATAAATAAGAGTATCTCCTTTATGATACGGCAAAATAAATTTACTATTTACATATTTATATGTATTTTCTTTACAACAAGAATACATTAAAACAAAAATTATCAACAATATGGTTATTTCAATAATTTTTTTCATCTATATAAATATTTTATCAGCAATTGTTCTCCAAGCTGTCCTATATATTCATATCGCAATTGCAACAAGTTAATTACATATCATTTATCTAATTCCTATAAAATATTATGTTATTATTTTGATAAATCTTCAAAAATCGGTTTTCTAATGGGCTACAACAGTTCCATAAACACAATCAGTTAATATTATTTGATAGAAAAGATCAGTAAACATATCCGGTTGAGTTTATTTTTGAATTAGACAAAATCTCATTAAAAAGTATGACTTCTGAAAAACAGAGTTCTACTTAATTAATCAAATCTATATTGGTTTTGGTAAACTCATCCTTTATTCTATTCTACAGCTTCGCCCCGTCAGTCCCATATCCGGGTCTGACAAGAATACTACCCAGCCATATTTAATAAAACAAAATTATAAAACTTTCAGACAATCAGGCAAGATTTGGACAGAAATTTTATATGTTATTTAATATGAAATTATTCTCAACTTAACTTAACTTGTAAAAATCATTATATATTTTATTTACGATTTTTTCAGTACTGTTTAAGTATGTTCAGAAATTAACAAAGCATAACCAGCAAGGCATTAAACTAAACTTTATCAATTAGTGGCTGTTTTCATTATTCAGTTTTGTCAGTCATTGTTTATCTGACTGTTGTACGGGAATAATACAGCTGCTGCAACCCCGTAAAATGCTATCCAATGACCCGAAAAACCTCTTATTTCATTTGCCTTGTAATGATGGAACTCTTGTTCTGTCAGTATTTTTATTAGTTGTCCGTGATTGTGTAAGATATATTGTCCGTTCTTAATGTCAGGATCGCCAACTTGTGAAGTCATAAACAACATAAAATTAATCATTGCATAAATAAATCCACCTAATGCAATAACCGTCAACCAGGACGGGGTGTTTTTAAAAATAATTCTGAACAATCCAATCGGGTTCATTCTATTTAATATCCCTGATTGTTGGTATTCTTTAAGTTCTTTGTTCTTCATTAAGTTAAGGACTGTCGGAATCCAAACAACAAAAATTCCAACATGCAATATCCAAATGTATGGAAATTTGTAAGTTACATCAAATTCTGCAATAGATAATAAATGAACAATCAGTCCTGTTGTCCAACCTGTCACCGCAAAATAAAATAAAAAGTTCTTCATAGTCTGCTTGCTATTTTAATGACTGAAAAAATCGTTTTTATAGCTACTACTCAAGCACTACCGATATGTGCCGGGCCAGATTTGATCATTTTATTTATTAATTTCGAGTCACTGTTAATTTATTTAGAAACTGTTTTGAATTTTTTAAAAGTTCAATTTATTGATACATTCAATTTTTACCCGCCCCTAACCCCTCCCTGCGGGCAAGGAGGGGAACTGATCCCTGCGAATTTCAGGCATATAACATAGCGGATAATCCCCTCCCTGCCAGCAGGGAGGGGACAATGGGGCGGGTTTGAAAAATATAATATAATATAATATCAATCAAATACATAAGATAATTTATTCAACTTAGTTATAAAATTCAAAACAATTTCTTACTACAATCAAGCTGAAAGCAACATCAACATATTACATAGTGGTCTGCTGGCAACAGTTTTAATTATCTTTCTTTTTGACATTTTTGAATATATATGGCACAAAAAATATGCCTGAGGCTCCTGTAAAACCAATTAGTATAGCATCTGTTAAACCTCTATTTTCATCGATTTTATAATTAAAGAAGCTCATAATTGCTCCTATAGGAATGAAAATAAATAAACTGATTAAAAATTCCTTTTTTTCATTACTTAAAAGATAATATTGGATATACCAATCAAATTGATCATGCTCAACCGATATTAATTGACAAAACCATGCCGATGTGGTTTGACAATTCAAAAGTAAATGTTCGCATATCAAATGTCAATAGTGAATTCCGGAAATATTACTTCTGCTTCAGCAGGTCTATCATCTCATCTTTTATTATGAGCATCTGCCGGAGATAATCAAGCTCCATGGTCATCATTTTCAAATCACTATCAACAGGCTTAACAGACAAAGACTGTATAGTCCCTGGTTTCCTGACACGTTTTTTGATATTAATTACTTCAGTAACTGCCGGAGTTAAAATTTCAGCCGTTTTTGATTTTCGTAGTTTTCTGATCTTTTTTACTACATCAGGGACAACAGGCAACGTAATTTTTGAACGTCCTGCTTTTATTGTTCTTTGTTTTCTGGTTCTCACTCCATCCGTTTTTTCGATGTTTGCATTGATATCGTCGACATTCACCTTTAAAAATGCTGCCATCTTTGCCAATACATCAGGATTAAATGAATTTTTCTTCAATCCCCAATAATACGAATTCTGTGATATTCCTACCTGTGAGTATAATTCGGACAAGGGCTTTTTGTTTTCCGCCAGTTTCTTATTTATAAATTTTCTTAGCATAATAAAAAGTATTAAATTATTAATAATCTAACATATACCATTAGGTCAAGAATTCCAACCTTCTGGTGGCAACTGCCATTGTAAAAATAACAATCCTATTTCAAAATTAAAAAAATGCAGAAAAGTTATTTGCTTCAACTGCCTGTGCTGACCAATTTGACCTTACTGCACCAATGTACATAGACCATTAAACTATTGAAAATATTATTATTGCAATTATCAAATCATATCAGCCAAGGTCGATCAATTTAACAGGCAAACTGAAAAAATATAGTATTATTGATTTTACAGCTTTCAGAATGCTTTTTGGGCTAAATGCAGCGCCAATGAAATTGATGACTACGTGTATGTATTATTATAGCTTACAGTCTAAAAGCCTACAGCGTATATGTCTGAATAGTTACATTTATAAATATATCCCTTCTTTAATTAATTTATAGATATTGCGAATGGTATTATAATCATGCAGCCAATAATTTTCGCCGAAGCGTTTTCCTACGATTTGAAGATCTTCCCAATTCACCAGACAGGCATGTAATTTTAGAGTATTTTCCTTATGAATGGATGAACCAACAGGTATCTTTGCGAGGTCCCACTTATCCCAGCCATTTGTAAACAATACAGCATTCCAGTGAAGATGTTCGCCTTTTGCCAGGTTGTCGAATCTTTCATTACCCAAAAACTGTTCAAATTGCATTTCATCTTCCATTTTTCTGACATCCTCAATTGTTAACCCGCAAAGGGTCAATTTGATATAAATATGATCTGCTGCAGAGGTATTGGTTGCCTGTTCAATCCGGGTAAGTTCGTCCCATGATCTGTGCATTGATGCCGGCTTTTGGGAGTTGTAATAATCGTGTATCCTGGTTGCCATTGCTTCTAATTTTCCACGCACCACAATATCTTCAGTGAAAATATCACATGTTCGTCCAAAAACGTCGATCTTAACTGTTTGTGAAGGTGATGATAAATGCCGGTAATTTTCATTGTTACTTACCCTGACGATAATTTTTACCTTTCTGTTGGTACGTCTGGTAATGAATTGCTGAAGATCAACTGCGGTCCGAACATTCAGCGCATCGTTGCCCAAGGTGACCACAATATAATCCAGTTCATCCGTGTGTTGACTGACAAGCTCGAAAAAACCTGTGCTTCCAACTTTTGTTTCCTCAAAATCTAATGAATAATTTGAGACTAAACCAGGATAATTGTGCTCAAACCTTCCTTTTTTTTCCTGCATAAATTGATCTGTAATCACAGCCCTGAATTGTGAACCAGTAAATTGTCCGTACTCGATTAGTTTGCGTAAAACGGCGTTTCCTGTCTGATCAAATCCTATGATCATTACACTGAAATCAGATGTAGCTACTCCTTTCGCTGTATCTTTTGCTATCCAATCGGCGGGATTATACCTGGCAACCAGTTGGCTGGCTGCAATGCCGGACTGGTTGAAAAGTTTAATATGCAGGTTAGCGGTGGGTGCCGGAAGGCTTTCATACAATATTTCTTCCAGATCGGCCCCATCAGTCCTTATATGGAAAGTCAGCGGCTGATGGAATGTCAGGATTTCAGTTTCATCAAGAACTGACCGGGCCATGTTCATATTCCATTCCTCATTGGAACTTAAGAAATACATGTGGGATTTACACCTGATCACTTTCCTGATCAAACGTAATTTTTTCAGGTTTTCGGGGCTTGAAAATTCTTTTTTAACATGAAGGATACCCTCCTCTTTTTCAAGTTTCAGGCTTTCTATCACTGATTCCCTGTTGATGATCAGAGCGCCGGTTTCCTCAACAGCGTGGTACAATGTTGTGTCTTCGTTCTTATCAATTTTCTTGATAAAAATCACCAGGCTGGAAGCATTGGTCTTCAGAAGGTCATTCGCCAGGGCAATGGAGGCTTCATTCACCCCGAAAAAAATGTGGTTTTCCTCTGAATTGTTCAGCCATATCTTAACCCTTGTGATCAGTCTTTTACCAAACAAATTGATTAAAATGGAGACGGAAATAAATACTGCCGAAGATCCAACAAGAGAAAACCACAATAAATAGACAGGGTTGTCTTTCATACTACTCGGTACTTCAATCAAATCGTTGCCAAGAACGAATAAGCGGCCTGCAGAAAAAACCGCCTCTAAAGCATGTGTGACTATATTATGAAGTGATGTTCCTCCCTGGCTGCCAAAATGATACCCTATAAAATAAATAGTCCATCCACCAATAACAGTAAGCGGTAACAGAATATATTTCACGAATTGCATAAACCCATTAGAACGTCTGTAGAAAAATTTAAAGTAGCAATATATCAGCAGGATGATACAAATGGCCATCTGCAGTAATGTTTCGTAGTTTTTCATATATATAGTATGTTTTTCATTTCAGCAACACTTTTATTTTCGATACATCCGGATGAGTAACACCCGCCTTTTCCATCTCTTCAATATCTTCCAAAAAAGCTTCTCTGAATTTTTTTGTTTTTTCACCCGGGATGGTCTTATCTTTTAATGACATGTATATATTTTTTGCCTTTTCATATTTCCCATTGAAAAGCATAGCAAGAGCCAGGTTGGAATTACCCCAGATGTATGTACTGTCAGTTTCCAGACTCTTACGAGCCATGGTTTCTGCCAATTCAAAATTTTTACTTTGTACCTCATAAAAAGAACTGCTGCTGTAACATTCAGCCAATCTGTATTTATAAACAGGTTTTGATTGGGCTAATACAATATACATGTTAATTGCTTCTTCAGAATATTTTTCGCCTTTTTCATATTGGTACATTTCATAATTTATTGCAGAAAAATTCGAATAAATGTTTGCAATTTCATAATCGCTTTCATGAGGATTAATTTTATCATGTTCTTTTAATATATTTATTACTTCCTTGAAATTTTCTTCAGATTTATCAAATTGCCTCTCATAACATTGAATCTGATAAAGAATAATCATCGATTGTACAAGATTAATATCCGCCCAGGGTTGCGATCTGATTATTTGTTTATGCATTTCCACAGATTCTAAAGCATTTATTTCTGCTTTATCAAGCTGTTTCATTAGTAATTGAATTCCTGCCAACTCATAAAGTACTGTGGCAATTTTGTAATTGTATAAAAGAGGATTTTTTTCCGCAAGCTTTCTGAACAAATTCAGGCTTGTATTATAATTTACTTCTGCTTCTTTTAGCTTACCCAATTTGGTCTGAATACCTGCTAAAGCCCAGCATGGAACCCATGCAAAATGAGATTTTTTTTCTATGTAATTAATGGAAACTAATTCACTATAGAGTTTTTCAGCTTCAGTTAAATATTGTTTAGCTTTATCAAGTTGATCGCTTTTGTACATCAAATCAACAAGACTTGAAAGTAACCGGGCAATTTCGTCTTTGACATCAGGGTCAATGATATCTAATCTCCGATATATATTCAATGCTTCCGTCAGGCTCATTTCTGATTCATCAAAATTGCCTTTAACATATTGACAGTCTGCAATACCTGAAAGTGAATTTGCCAAAAGCGGATTATAGACATTCGGGTCTGATTCAGCTAATTTCCTTCTGATTTGAATGGATTTATTAAAATTTGTCTCTGCACTATCAAATTGTTGCATATTTTTCATTAATACCCCCAGGTTATAGAATACATCGGATTTATTAAAATCATTTGTAACGAGTGCAAGTGCTTTCTTATGCCAAATAATGCTTTTTTCTAATTTGACGTTTTCATAAAAATATTTTGCGAAAGCAAAAACACCTTCAAAATATGTAGTATCGGCTTTGACTGCAGCTTCATAACATTGTTCGGCTTCCGGGAAACGGAAACTTGTAACATATAAATCAGCCTGAAACATAAGCTTGCTGATATTCTGCCGTATGATTTCTTCCGATTGGGCCAGCATTTCTTTTCCTTCGCTGATTATATTTTCTGCTTTGTTTTGTTGCTTTTTCGCTTTTGCAATTTCAATTTCGGAGTTTACCGATTCCAGAATCCTGATCGCTTCTTCAATGTTCCCATTTTTAAAAGCATCGAAAGCCTGTTTATGAATAGCTGAGCAATCGTCGAAGTTTTCGCGGGCGAACTTTTCTGACAGTTCTTCTAATTGCTTTTGCTGATTATCGAATTGCTCAGCGAGGGCTTTTGCCTGTTCTGCATAGGTTTTCGCATCAATTTCTGCTTTGTCTTTTTGTTCTTGAAGGGATTTGATCCTTGATTCATATCCTTTGGTAAGTCCGGACAGTGAAATATCGTAATATTTCAAGGTATTTTGGGCAATCAAACCTTCGGGACACATCACAATCTTTGTTTTATCATTGATATTATCTGTGATTATCCAGTTATTTACCACATCCTTATTCACAACCTCGTAACCTTTTTTTGATATTTCAGAAACAATGATGCGATCACCTGGTTTCTTTGCAGTGAATAACAATTGGAACAAACCTGCATTATCGGTAAGCTCAGGTGTGGTTCCCAGGGCTTTAAGCTGCACTCCGGGAATGGGCTTGTTACCGCTGTTCTGCTCGGTAACAATGCCTTTTACGCTGGTTTGTGCATTGAGAAGCAATGGCAAACATAATATGCTTAATAAAATTACTCTTTT
>JAPLDU010000002.1:22440-59989 GCA_026391255.1 Bacteroidia bacterium
GCTTAATAAAATTACTCTTTTCATAATATTATTTTTATATTTACTCATTTTAAACCTCCCCTGACCCCATCCTGAATAAGGAGGGAAATTTTCATTCTTCTTTTTCTGTGATTCTCTGCATAAACTAAAATCCAATTACACTCCAACTTTATAGCTTTATATCTTTATGACTTTATGAACTTTACAAACTTTATAACTCAATTACTGTTTCAGCAACTCCTTTATTTTCGCCACATCCGGATGTGTAACCCCTAATTTTTCAAATTCATCAAAATCATCTAAACAGACATCCTTATATTTTTTTGTTTTATCATAAGGATATTCCTTGTCTTTTATTTCCATATAAATATCCTTAGCCTCCTCGTATTTGCCCTGGAAAAGATAGCTGTGTGCAAGATTTTTTCTGGCACCCAATAAACTGTTGTCATTTTTTAATGCTAACCGGGCATATCTTTCAGCTTCGGTATATTGTTTTGCAAGCAACTGGTAACGGGACATGCAGGCACATTCAAATGCCAGGTTGGTTTTAAAAGTTGAAACTGAATCTGCAAGTTGTTGATAGATATTTATGCATTCACTGGCATAATCAATTGACCGGGTTAAATCTGCTTTGTATTGAGTCCATGCAATGTCATCGAGTATATATGCCAGGTTGGGTCTGACCTGAGGATTTGAAGTAGCTAATTCTCTATATAAAATCAAAGCTTCCGAATAATTTGCTATAGATTTATCTTTTTGATTCATTTCATCATATAACTGACCCAACCAAAATAACGTTTTTGCTAAATCAAGGTTAAAATCCCGTGGACTTGTTTTTGCCAACTCCTTATATATATTTAATGCCTCTATAAAATTTGCTTCTGCTTTTTTGTATTGTTTCATACCAGATTGTGAACTGGCTAAGTTGAAAAGTGTACTGGCTAAATCAGGATAATAACGCTGTGAATTTGTTTTGACTAATTCCCTGCATATAGGTAAAGCTTCCATAAAAAAGGATTTCGATTTTTCGTACTGAGACATCATTAGCTGCAATGTACCCATATTGTTTAATATCCTGACCAAATAAAAACTAAACGCCAATGGATTTAATTTAACTAATTCTTTTTGTATAATTAAAGCTTCTTCATAACACGATTCAGCCTTTTCGTATTCAGATCTATGTGAATATAAAATGGCCAGGCCATTGATGGATGAAGATAAATTCGGATTATACATTTGTGGATTATATTTTGCAAGTTCACGCAATAATTTCAATGATTCATTTAAATTGATTTCTGCCTTATCAAATAAATTCATCTTTATCTGCAGATATCCTGCATTACCAAGTGTTGTAGCTAAAAAAATATTATTTTCCTGAGGTTTTGTTTTGACTAATTCTCTAAAAATGTGAATTGCTTCAAAATACTCATTTAATGCTTTATCATATTGGTTCATTCCGCTATATAAATCAGCCAGGTTTTTATGCGTTACTGCTAATCCGGAATTTCCTTCGGCAGAATCTGACTTTAAAAGCTCCTTGCTAACGATCAGTGCTTTATTTAAATTAGTTTCTGCTTTATCAGGTTGTTTCATATCTGCCTGTAATAGTGCAAGGTTATTTAGTATTGGATATAGGTCAGCATTATAAAAATCAGGATTTGCTTGTACTAATTCAGTTTGAATATTCAAAGCTTTAGTGAAATTAGATTCCGCTTTATCATATAAATTCATAGCGTACTGCAATCTTGCCAGTCCGTTAAGAGCCTTGGATTGTTCAGAATTTGTTTTGGCTAATGATAAAGTTGAATTACACCATTTGATAGCTTTGTCGTATTGATTCTGAATGGTGAGATATTTAACATATTCAAATACAATATTGAAACTTGATGTATCTGCATTTATCGCTATTTCGTATGTTTTCTCGGCATCGGAAAAGCGAAAATCATTTGCATATAAATCAGCCTGAAACATCAACTTGCTAATATTTTGCTTTATTATGCTGTCGGTTTGTGACAACATCATCTTTTCTTCATTAATAATATTTTCAGATTTTATTCTCTGCTTTTTTGCTTTGGCAATTTCATTTTCAGAGTTGACGGTTTCTAGTATTCGTATAGCTTTCTCTATATTGCCAAGTTTAAAAGCATCAAAAGCCTGCCGGTGAATCAGTGAACAATCATCAAAGTTTTCGTGCGCAAACTTAGAAGCCAGTTCTTCCAATTGCTTCTGCTGGTTCTCGAATTGTTCAGCGAGGGTTTTTGCCTGTTCTGCGTAGGATTTTGCATCAATCTCTGCTTTATCCTTTTGTTCTTGAAGGGATTTGATCCGGGATTCATATCCTTTTGTAAGTCCGACCAGTGAAATATCGTAAAATTTCAAAGTGTTTTGGGCGATCAAACCTTCGGGGCACATCACAATCTTGGTTTTATCATTGATATTATTTGTGATCACCCAGTTATTCACGACATCCTTATTCACAATTTCGTAGCCTTTTTTTGAAATTTCCGAAACAATAATCCTGTCACCGGGTTTTTTTGTTGTAAAAACCATTTTGAATAAACCTGCGTTATCAGATAGCTCAGGAGTGGTTCCAAGGGCTTTGAGCTGAACGCCGGGAATGGGTTTGTTGCCGCTGTTCTGCTCGGTAACAATGCCTTTTACGCTGGTTTGTGCATTGAGAAGCAATGGCAAACATAATATGCTTAATAAAATTACTCTTTTCATAATATTATTTTTATATTTACTCATTTTAAACCTCCAACCAATCCTGAATCAGGAGGGGAATTTTCATTCTTCTTTTTCTGTGATTCTCTGCATAAACTAAAATCCAATTAGACTCCAACTTTATAGCTTTATATCTTTATGACTTTATGAACTTTACAAACTTTATAACTCACTTACTGTTTCAGCAACTCCCTTATTTTTGCCACATCAGGATGAGTGATACCCGCCTTTTCAAATTCATCAAAATCTGCCAGAAACATATCTTTATATGTTTTTGACGGATCCATTTGAAATGCCTTATCTTTCAATTCCATGTATATTTTTTTCGCCTCTTCAAATTTCCCCTGGAAAAGTAAAGCAGAAGCAAGGTTGGTTATCATCCATTGCTGAGTACTATCTAATAGTAAACCTTTACGAACCGAAGTCTCCGCCAGGGCAAACCGTTTGTTTTTGATCTGTAAGAAAGAAAGATTCCCGTATGTATTAGCGATCCAACCCTGGTAGAGATTTGGGAATTTACCTGCCAGTTCGTTTCCTGATTTCATGCCTTCATTAAAAAAGGTTTCCGCTTTATCACTTTTATTCACAGTATATAATAATGTGGCATAACTGAGCTGAGCCGCTACCAGGCCCTGGTTGAATTCATCAGGGTCCGACCGGGCTAATTCCCTGAATAAATCAATGGCTTCCAAGTAATTTGTTTCAGCTTTGTCATATTCAAGAATTTTAAGTTGTAAATAGGCAAGATTGTTTAAATTCCCGGCTAAATCTTTATTATAAACCTGAGGACTTATTTTTACCAGCTCCCGGTATAAACTTATTGCTTTATTATAATTACTCTCAGCTAAATCGAATTTCTGCATATTATCCTCCACGCTGGCCAGGCATGACAGAGAAATACCATAGATAACATTATTTACAAGTGGGTTTGAATTGACCAGGTCTTCGGTAATTTTCAGGGCTTCGGAATAAAATGCTTCCGCATCTTCAAATTGATTCATTTCATTTTTTAAATTGCCATAACCGGTTAGTAACCTGGCTAAATAAGAACTATATGCCTGGTTATTTGATTTTACCAAATCTCTCATCAGTGTCAGAGCTTCTTTATAATACGATTCAGCTATCATATAATCTTTGGTTTGGGTTTTTAGCTGTCCCAGGCCGAAAAGAGTCCAGGTTAAATCAAAATTATAATTATAATTATGTGGATTTAATGTGACTAATTCCCGCCGGATATTGAGGGCTTCCTTATAATCAGACTCAGCCTCATCAATCTTATGAACTTTGACCAGTAACTGAGCATAATTATCAAGACAAATAGCTAATTTTGGATTATTATTTGCAGGGTCATTTTTTACCAACTCCCTGAAAATATTAATGGCTTCGTTAAGAATTTCTTCAGCCTTGTCAATTTGGTTTGTTTCATCATAATAAACTGCCACACTGATCAGGGTCAGGGATAAATCTGAATTATAAAGCGAAGGGTTTGCCGTTGCATATTCCCGTCTTAATTTAAGGGCAGCGAAATAGGAATTTTCAGCCTTTTCAAACTGGTTCAGATATTCATAGTTAATCCCCAGTCTAAGTAGAATTTTAGCTTTATCAGGACCGGTCTTTGCGAGCCTGAGGGCTCTGTTATTCCAATTTAAGCTTTCGGTTATCTTCCTTTGCCTGAGCAGATAATCTGCATAGGAACATATATTATTAAAATTGGTAGAGTCAGCGTTAACGGCAGTTTCATAGGATTTCTCGGCATCATCAAACCGAAACAGGTTAGAATATAAATCGGCCTGGAATATGAGCTTACTGATGTTCTGGCTGATCACGCTGTCTGATTCATTCACCAGTTTCATTGCTTTGCCTTTTTGTTGCTTTGCTTTGCTGATTTCAGCCTCCGAGTTTATACTTTCTAAAATCCTGACGGCTTCCTCAATATTTCCGAGCTTAAATAATTCAAATGCTTTCTTATGTATGGCAGAACAATCGTCAAAATTCTCCCTCGCGAATTTATCGGCCAGCTCTTCTAATTGCTTTTGCTGGTTCCCGTATTGCTCTTCCAGGGTTTTAGCCTGTTCCCCGAAAGTTTCGGCATTAATCAGAGCTTTGTCCCTTTGTTCTTCCAGGGCTTTTATCCTTGACTCGTAGCCTTTGGTAAGTCCGGCCAGTGAGATGTCGTAATATTTAATTGTATTCTGAGCTATCAGGCCTTCGGGACACATGACAATCTTGGTCCTTTCATTTGGATTACCTGGTATCAACCAGTTGTTCACCACATCCTTATTGACGATTTCGTAACCTTTTTTTGAAATTTCAGAGACAATGATCCGATCACCGGGTTTTTTGGCTGTAAAAACCAGTTTGAACAAACCTGCATTGTCAGATAGCTCCGGAGTGGTTCCAATGGCTTTTAACTGCACTCCGGGAATGGGTTTGTTGCCGCTGTTCTGCTCGGTGATAATGCCTTTTACCGTTGTCTGGGCAGTCAGAAACAAAGGCACCCATAACATGATGAAAAATAATTGTTTTTTCATTTTATTATTTTTTATTTTGTAACTATTCAGGTTGTTTAGACTATAGACTGTCAGTCTTTTAGGCTGTAGGATTTTAGGACGTAGACTATTCGTCATTTCGTAAATCAATTATTTAACTCACAATAATTATTATTTTTTAAGGATAATCTTCCATTCCTGTGTTTCAGAAGGTGTACCGGTAAAATCCCAGGTTTGATATCCTGTTTTCCATGCAGTTAACCGTTGTTCTTCAGCCTGTTTCCAAAATGGAATATCAATTCTGAATTTCCCATTTCCATCTGTTTTTGCAATCATGTCTTTTACATTGATCACTACATCTTTCAGAGGAATGTTATTCTCGTCCCTTACTACGCCGAATATTACCGCTAATGAATTATCCCTGTGAATATTAAGTTCGACCAAGTCGCTGGTACTAACCATTGTGTCAATACGTACGAATCCATTGGCTTCAAAAATTAATTTTAACAGTTTGTGTTTGTATTTAGATGGAATTTGTTTAAAAATGACTTCATCTTTGATTTCAAGATTTTCTGTTTTATCCCCATAGGTTAATGTTACTTTCCCCTGCCTAAAAGGAAAACCGGGTACGGAATTTGATTCCGACACTTTCACCGTCATATTGGCAGGCTGAAAATAATAATAAGTCATGATTGCACCTCCCAGTACCAATAGTGGCAATAGAAAATAGTATACAGCGTATTTGATAATCTTTGACAGATCAATAGATTCAGGTTTAATAACAAGGCCTTCATTTTCAAGTTTATCTAATTGCCTGTTTATTTTCACAAATAATTCGTCCATATTTTCGTATGTGTCGTAAAAATGGTCGAGGCTATCAATGTATTTTCTGAATTCCTTAATCTCAATGGTTTCATCCGGGTCAGTTTTAAAATAGGTATAGATTCGTGGTTTTTTAATTTTGCCCCGGCAAGCTAAATAAGCCTGATGAGCATGATCAAACTCTTCTTTGGTATACCGTCCGAGTTTGGTGTGAAAAAGAAATATTGCGATTTCACTTGTCCGGATATAGCGATTGTACTCATTTTGTGTTCTATCCACTGTCATAGAACTGATAAAATCCTTCCATGTGGTCAATTCGAGGAAGATACGTTTATCATGCCAATCTTTATTTTTCCTGCTGATAAATAATTCGACCTGTAATTTGTCCTGGTCCAGTTCTGCAGATGAGGCTAAAAAGATTCTGATTTTTTTCATAATAGTTCATTTACTTAATTAACTGATAATTGACTTAAGTTTATCCAGTATTCGAAAAACCTAATAAAATCAAACATGTTAAATTGGTCAATAACTTGAATCCATTGTTATCCATACCATTTAGTGAATTTATAAATTAATGGATAAATATTCCTTATCAAAAGTACAAATAAAAAGTGGTATAATTTGTTATTCTCGAAATTATTTTGTCTGAACATACTTCATTGCTTCTTCAGCAAATTTCGTCCATTTGTCTTTATTTTCATATGAAACCTGAACCCATTCTTTCATCGGTCGTTTTTTGCCCGATGGATCAAATAACTCTGAACCGTTTAAATTCAGTGCCTTTTTATGTATGTCACCTGCGAGTTTAAATACCATTTCGTTCCTAAAGAAGCAAATAAATGCTTTTCCGTTAATTTTAAAACAAGGTTTACCAAACATCTGGCTTTGTTCTGCACCATTCAGATTTTGTCCGATGGTGGTATAAAGCGTTTCTTCTGTTGTCATATCGATTTTACACTTTTAAATTGTCAAAATAAATATCCATTACCAAAAATTTTAAGTTTTCCCAATCACCCAGGCATTGCATAAAAAACCGGTATCCTGAAAATTCAGTATCATGAATAAAATGCAACAATCTGTCAATCATATCAGACAATGTTATTCTACGACTTCGGCTATTCAAAATTTATCTCTTTAAAATTCCTTACTATTACTCAAAGATAAAAAAGTTTATTCATATTTTCCTGAGATAAAGAATATTTCCCGATATAATTGTTATCTTTGCACAGTTCAAATTGAATTCATCTGTAAATAAGAATGGATTTGGTATAATCACCAAGAGTCATGTATGCTGGTTGATATTTTCAATTCATACTTCTGTCAGAAATTCACCCTCAGAGTCTTCACACTTGAATCAGAAAAAAAATTTTACTTATATAATTATTTTATTCCAGAAATCATGTCAATGTACGACAAAAAACAACCAGTTTTTAAATCGCCGGATGTATCAAAATTGCAGGCCGTGATTATTGATTCGAGAACCGTGCTTTATATAGCTCTTAAGGCTGATCCTGAGGTAGCAAGGAAAAATTACTTTTCTCGGTTTGACCATCCGAAAACCTAAGCCATCTGAAGCAGATTCATTAAGCTCTTATATTCATTTCTGAGACCGGAAGTGTTTTAATATAGCACAATCACAATATATGACATTCACTGTGCATCCTTTGCTGCTTCGCACTCATGGCGCTTAATTATCTCTTATACACCGAACCGAATAGCCATAAGTATTTCCACTGTTATCCCTGCTCACCTGTGAAAGGCCGTAATTCAGACTGCGACTCCATGCGCCCAATGAACCAAAACCGGTTGCTGACCACCAGTAGCCGTCACTGCCAAGATAGTTAAACAATCCATTACTGAGGCGATTGCCACCGGGTAAGGCAGTAAATCCGCTACTGTTATCAGCTCCTGTATTTGGATTACTCCAATGCACCGTTCCGGCTTCTTTAAGTTTACCTCCTTCGGTCGTTCCTCTCTCTCCTGTTGAATCTGCCTGCGACTGGCTCATCCCTAGAAACATTTCCAATTGCTTCCATTCGGCATCTCCGGGAATATGCCATCCTAAAGGACAGATACCCTGCACACCGCTCGGATTGGCATTGCTGCCTGCAGCGCCTTTCATAACTGCTGCCCATGTATATAAATATCCATATATACTTGCATTGGAGGCAGAGTTATTATAGGAACAATAAGCAAAGTAAGTATTAGTCAAATGCGACCAGTTATCTGAATCTGTAACCTTAGTTATTGAAGAACCATCATCAAATCTGGTTGTTCTCAGATTTTCCGACATCCATACCTGGTCACCTATTTTTATGGTACTGTAAACATTGCCATCAATGTCGGTCACATTAATCAGTGTCGAAAACGATATATCATTTCCATAACCTGTTCCCCATCCATTGGTGGCATAGGCCCGCACATAATATGTCATATTCGGGTCAAGTCCTGTTATTGAACTTGTAAAGCTTCCGTCAGGTATTCCATCAGTGGTTTTACTATCGTTTATGGTAGGGTCGGACATTGCGTTCCAGCATACTCCGCTTGCTATTATCTGTGAGTTTCCTGTATCAGTAATAATGCCTCCGCAGGTTGCCCCGGAATAAGAAATATTGCTTACCGCGCTGGTGGTTAAAACCGGAACTCTGGAATACTGTGTTGTAAACGAAATAGTGTTCCCATAGCCTGTACCTCCGCTGTTGGTTGCATAGGCCCGTATAAAATAAGTGGTACCAGGACTTAATCCTGTCACAGAACTTGTATAAGATCCGGAACCATATCCATCCATCGTTTTACTATCTGATATTGTTGGCTTCGAGTTAAAGCTCCAGCATACACCCCTGGCAGTAATTGCTGAACCCTCATCACCAGTAATAACCCCACCACAGATTGCACTTACAGGAGTTATACCGGTTACCTGAGAGGTTGTCAAAACAGGTAGCTCGGTTTTATCCTTCTCACAACTGTTTATAAGAATTAAAACAATTGAAAAAAGAATCAGTTTAAAGTTCATAAAGTTTATAAAGTTCATAAAGTTCATTTTGTTATTATTTAAATTCCCATTTTGAAATCTGTTGAAACCGGTATAATCTAAAGTGACTGACGTAAGTGATTTTTTAATAATCTCTGTTTATTTTCCTTCCAAAAACACCGATTCCGATCGTAATATACTGCATATTACCACCAAAGCCATTATATGATTTTGAAAACTGAGGGAAGTTATACGCATATCTGATTCTGATAAACCAGTAATTCTGTTGAGAACCTATTGACAACGGAGAAAAATAAGATTTTCCCAATCTTATATAAAGCTAAGTTCATAATTTTTCAAATCAGGTTTAATATTCAGGTCATTTTCTGTCGGGGAAACCGATGTTGAAGAAATGCCGGCAAACGGTGCAAGTTTAAAATGTTTACTTTCATGAACAATATATCCGAAAGATGCTTCAGGCAAATAAACTCTTACCTGGGAATTTTTATTCCAGATATCACCATTACCGGTAAAGTCATGTTTGGTACGACTAAAACCAATATAATCTCTTAAGTATAATGAAATATTTTTATAATACACATCAAATGCTACCCCAATAGGAATATTGTCTGAAAAATCATTTTTAAGGTCGCCTGAAAAGATTCCATAACCACTGAAAATTTCAAATGAATATGCCCATTTTGAAGGAACATACTCCTGCCTGATATATTTCCTGGTAAAACTGATTAAATCATTATCGTGATATTTTTGAATAAATTTATCAGCACGATAATTCAGTGTATCCTGTGTAATATCCTTTGTTTCCTTTGTTATTAATAGCAAATAAAGATTCATTATTAAGAAATCCTTATCCTGCTCTGAAATTGAAGAATTTTTAATCCAACTAATTATAAGTTGTTTATTTGAATATGTTTTTTCTTTTAACCTGAAAGAGAGATTATCCGGTTGCGGAAATATTTTTGTATGTAATGTACTACAGATTGAATCATAATGCTTAATATTCTGAATGAGTTTATCGTAGTTTTTTGTCCAGTATAATATTAACCATTGCTCAAACGGGTATAATGCCACATAATCATCGCCGGATAATTGTTTTGTAAGATAATCTTCAATCTCTGCAACCTTAGAAATATCACCGGAAAGAAACTTATCAAGAAGCAAATTTCTACCTTTACAAATTAAAACCCATTTTGGATTTGCAGAGTTTAAGATTTCATTTTTGATACTATCTGTTTGAGCAAAAATGACCTTCAATATCAATAGCAAAATGGTTATTAAAAATCCTTTTTTCATATCAAATATGGTTTTGTGTAAATCCATGCCGCCCAATGATCTTGTAATTGACATTTGCCACATTAATTTTAATAAACAAAAATAGTAACTTTATATAATTCATAATAGGCACAACACACGTGAAATTATTTAATAAACTTCAGTGAAGCCACCACTTTCTTTGCTGTTTCAATTTCAGAATTAATATCAGTACCCAGGCAGCCCTGTTGTTCAGAATATTTACCCCTGTAATCAATATAAGAAGAAAATATCAAACAAGATTTATTTGCAGTATCACAAATTGCATAATTATAATGCATGGTCACCTCGCAACCCATTGATGCATCTCCGCTCTGAGTATAGTAAAAAGAATGTCCATTTAAATTTACTTTTTGGATGGGTGCCTGATTATATCCTGACCATTGTCGCAAAAAACCGCTACAACAAGTGTCTGATTTTTTCAGTGTAATATACAATCTATTAGCTATGACAGCAGAGTGTTTAACAGGCAAATCAAGTACATAATCTGCATATGAAGTTGAGTCTTTAACAATATGATAATTTCCCGGTATGGACAAACTAAAATGAAAATCTGAGTTTATATATTTTTCCCATTTGATCCGATCCTGTCCGGCAAGTATGGCAGGCAGAAGCAATATAATACAACAAAGTACATTATTCATTTAAATAGCATCAGTCAAAAATCCAATCAAAAAAAATAAGTACTTAAAATTCAATATCGTTTAGTTAAGAATGGAACGCAGATAACGCTGATAAATATGATAAACACAGATAATTATTAACATACTATTAATCTTAAAAAATCATAAAAATCAGCGTTATCTGCGTTCTATTTATTTTTTGTTAACTAACAACATTGATTTCAAATTGATTATAATTTATTCAGGTTTATTTTAAATATATACTTTTTAGTTCATTAAGCAAATGATGATATTCTTCATGTTTGCCTATACCTATCTTTTCTATTTCCAGTTTTTCAAAAGCATTATATATTTTGGATTGTTCCTCTTCATTCAGCACCTTATCAGCCATCATAAACAGAATATTGTTTTCTTTTTCTATATGATTTCTCAGGAGCTGAACATAATTTCTGGAACTTGAAATAATATTACTTATTGCTGACTTATTTCCTCCTTTAAATTCTTCAAATGCATTACTCAATGATTTTATATGACCCCTGCCCACCTGATGTTCATAAAGCATTACTGCAATTGGTCCTCCTTCATTAGGTATTCCATGATCTACCAATGCAGGGAAAAAAATATCCTCTTCTTTACCATGGTGGCATTTATCGGCAAACCCTCTGATGAAATCAATTATTTTCTCAAAATGAACAATATTCAGTTCATCACCGGTTTCAATACCAGTGTAAATTTTTTCCATAATATTCAGCATAAGTTTTATGCCTTCATGTTCATCTTTTAATTGTTGTGTTGCTTTCATTTCATTATCCTCCGATATATTACTGATTTTCTTTTTGTTCTTTATTAATTGACCATCCGGTTTTTAGCCCGATAACAAACCATGCAAGTGCCAATGCGCCTAAGCTGAAAATGGTATCACCTATGATTCTTAACCAACGAAGTGTTTGTAAGGTGGGATTCTGCATAAATTCTGCAGAACGTGCAAACCACATTCCATGTTTAATACATGCGATAGTCTGTAATATTCCCACTGGCAGGATACTTATCAGTACCATGAGTAAGAGTCCTATGTTAATGGTCCAGAATGCAAAACTGATCACATTATTTTTCCACTCATATTTGCGTGTTAAACCTTTAAGTACAAAAAGCATTAACCCGATTCCAAGCATACCATAGACTCCGAATAAAGATGTATGAGCATGAACAGGAGTTGTATTTAGTCCCTGCATATAATATAAAGCAATGGGAGGATTGATAAGAAACCCGAAAAGACCGGCACCCACAAGATTCCAGAAGCTTACGGAAATTAAAAAATAGATTGGCCATTTATATGTTTTTACCCATTGCGTAGCCCTGCTGATTTTTAAATTATGATAAGCTTCAAAGCCCATCAGAATGAGGGGAACCACTTCGAGTGCGCTAAAGGATGCACCAAGCGCAATCACCGCTGTGGGAGTACCGGTGAAGTACAAATGATGGAAAGTTCCTATTATTCCTCCACTCAGATAAACTATGGTAGCAAACAATACACCGGAAGTTGCATATTTAATATTCAGCAATCCCATCCTTACAAAAAGGAAAGCAGCAATAACGGTAGCAAATACTTCGAAGAAACCTTCCACCCAAAGGTGTACCACCCACCATCTCCAATATTCTGCTATTGACAGATGAGTTTGTTGACCCCACATCAGACCGGCTCCGTAAAACCCTGCAATGGCAATGGATGAAATAACGAACATGGTCAGCAACTGCCTGTTTTCAGAAGGTTGTTTTATGGCGGGTAATAAAGCACGGAACATAAGAATCAGCCAGATGATTAAACCAATAAAAAGAAACAATTGCCAGAATCTGCCAAGGTCGACATACTCGTATCCCTGGTGGCCGAACCAGAAATTCTGTGCAAGTCCGAGTTTCTGCATAATACCCATCCATTCGCCTGCAAGTGATCCAACAACAATAATAAGCAAAGCAATAAAAAGAAAATTCACTCCTAACTTTTGATATTTCGGTTCTACGCCTGATACGGCGGGCGCTATATAAAGACCTGTAGCCAGCCATGAAGTCGCAATCCAGAATATTGCTAATTGCAGATGCCAGGTCCGCGATACGGAATAAGGAAGAATTGTATCCAGTTTTAAACCATAAAAGCCCTTGCCTTCTACACCGTAGTGTGCCGTAATCACTCCTAATAAAACCTGAACAAGAATAAGAGCAGTAACAACCCAAAAATATTTTAAGGTAGCTTTCATAGAAGCGGTAGGATTAAGACCAATTAACGGATCGTTCTGTGGCAGCAGCGAAACATCGAGCACACCTGATTTGTTACGCGCATGGTAATAAGCCAGCAAACCAACTCCAACAAGAAGCATGATGACACTAAAACCCGTCCAGAGAATTATTCCCGGTGATGGTACATTGCCGACTTTTTCATCGGGGGGCCAGTTATTTGTATAAGTCAGATCCGAACCTGGCCTGTTGGTAATGCAGGCCCAGGCTGCCCAGAAAAAAAATGCATTCATATCCCGCATCCGTATTGAGTCTTTAATAGAATTTGCAGGAATTGCATATGCCTGCCTTTCTTTTTCTAGAATCGGATCGTTCATAAATAGACTGCTATAATGTTTGCAATTACTTTGAATCGCTTTGGCTCTGTCATTTGATATTTTAATAAAACCCGTAATGTTGTCATAAGTATTTGTCCTTAAAGCATTCTGAAGTCTGATCTTAAGCATGGCTTGTTTTTCCGGGCTTAGTTTGTCAAAAGAGGATGCAAAATCATTTATTGCCCATTTATTTATAAGAAAATCGGATTCCTTATGCAACCAGTCAGCTGACCAGTCGGGTGCAACATACGCACCATGCCCCCATACTGTGCCTACTTCCTGTCCGCCAATTGACTGCCAGACATTCTGACCATCCTGAATATCCTTGGCTGTGAACAGAACTATACCATCTTCGGTGATTACTTTAACCGGTACCGGTGGTTTCTCATTATATATCTCATGGCCATAAAAGCCAAGGATTGAAAAGCAAATTACAAGAATTGCTATAAAACTGATCCAGAGGTTTTTTGTTTTCATATTATATTTATTATCAATTATATAATCAAATATTCCTGCAAATAATGAACAAAATTAATCAGAAATATTTTAGTTTGCAATTGTTTGGATTTTTATTTTTTAAGATGATCAGAAGCCACTTCTGATAAGAAAAACTGAATCAGATTCTGTCCACAATGTTCAATATTTAAAATTCAGAATATCCAATAAAGAAATTAGGTAATGTATCTGAACAGAGCAGAGTATATAACTCTGAACCATGGAAGGATTTAAACACATATCAGCAAAGTTCAAAGAGTTGACACCTTATGTTAATAAGGATTAACAGACAACCCGATGGCATTTTAATATTCAGAAAAATACAAATATTTCTATTATTTTGATCCCCTGACGGGGAATCCATTCTTTAAGATAAATCCATTCTATTGAAATTGATCTCCTCCGGAGATTATAGGAATTTTGAATTTTACGGAAAATATATAGAAGTATCATAATAAATTTCAAAGAGCCCTGTCTGAATCCTTGAGAAGTACTGATTCACCATCGATATATCGCTCTATTAACAATAATTACAAGCAATTTATATCAATACCCAATGATGGAACCTTACCTGCAATAATTACGTTATAATGAAATGGAATACCCGATGGCTATTAATAAATAACCATTATGGCTTTCACCTTCCTGTTTATCTTTCTGATCAGTAGTCAATCCATAGGCTCCGCGAACATCGAGAAAAATATTACCGGGACCGGCTTCCTGCATAAATCCGATACCCCCCGTCAGTCCGAAATTAAATGGTTTGATACTGCTCGTTACATCTGAAGAGGCATCAAACGATTGGGCAGTTTCAACCACCGGCATTGTCTCAGCCCTATCGGCATAAATAATACTTGATCCACTGGTCTTTTGTTTAGCATTCAACAAAAATCCGAAATATGGTCCAAAATCTATATAAAACTTTGATTTTTCCCCTGTTGAAATGGAATATTTCAGCATAACAGGAATCTCGGCATAGTTCAGAATAGATTCATTATTAAAATCAGCATAAAGGTATGTCCCGGCAGGCGCCTGCGGGTTAAATGATGAGGCATCAATGGCCTGTAGCCCATTTCTTTTTCCGCCTTCGCTGGAATACAATGCATCGGCACGCAAAACAAGACCAGATCCCAAATAACAGGAAGCTGTCAAACCAAAAGCTTCGCCCAAACGCGAAGTATAATCACGACTCATCTCATTGTTATTGCCACCACTGAGCTGGGGTATATTTAATCCTCCAAAGATACCCAGGGTAAATTTAGCTCCATTCTGTTCAGATTGAGTTTGTGCAAATAAAATGGCTGACAGACAGATAAAAACAAATGTGGTTACAAATAATTTTCTCATAATTTAAATAAATAAATTGTATTTCAAAAAAACATCTGACGCATGTCACATAAAAGAATAAACACCATGTCCGGCGAATATAAAAATAAAATTTCAGGAACAAATAATACAAAGACTATTTAACAAACATTTTCAATATTATTATAGAGTGA
This sequence comes from Bacteroidia bacterium, assembly GCA_026391255.1. Lineage (GTDB taxonomy): Bacteria > Bacteroidota > Bacteroidia > Bacteroidales > JAPLDU01 > JAPLDU01. The sequence goes on from JAPLDU010000002.1 coordinate 37,981, forward strand.
TGAGTGATGACTTACGACTTACGACTTACGACTTATGAGTTACGACTTACGACTTACGACTTACGAGTTACGACTTATGAGTTATGAGTTACGACTTACGACTTACGACTTACGAGTTACGACTTATGAGTTACGACTTACGACTTACGAGTTACGACTTATGAGTTACGACTTACGACTTACGACTTACGACTTACGACTTATGAGTTACGAGTTACGACTTATGAGTTACGACTTACGACTTATAACTTATGACTTATAACTTATGACTTATAACTTATAACTTATGACTTATGACTTATGACTTATGACTTATGACTTATGACTTATGACTTCAAGCCAGACAACCTGATTAATTGAAGATTTTAATCAGTGATCAGATTATTATTATTTTAAAATATCATCAGTTAAAAATGAAAGAAAAATATATTTTTACAGAAATATTTCAAATGAATACAAGAATAATGTTAAATATGAGAATATGAAAATATTAGTACAATTAAAAAGGGATGGAATCTCATACTGCACCATGAATAGTACTGAAACCAGTAGTGTTTTAGTCTGTCTCAGGAAACTGTTCATTCTGAACCTTGCATTGATGGTGAATATTGGCCTGATCAAAGCATTACCCAGTTATGCCAGGCAAACGGGAATGTCATGTACTGCATGCCATACTTCATTTCCGGAACTTACCTCCCTGGGCAGACAATTTAAACTCAATGGTTATACTATGACGGGTATGCAGACCATTGAATCCAAAGAGGACAGTGACCGTGTGACCAGGCTGAAACTGCTCAGTACATTACCCTTATCGGCAATGTTTCAATCATCATTCACGAATATTGCAAAAGATGTCATAAGCACTCAGAATAATTCAGTTTCTTTTCCACAACAGTTTAGTTTGTTCTTTGCAGGGCAGGTAACCCCGCACATAGGAACCTTTATTCAAATGACATATGATGGTCATACTTTTGGTATGGATAATGCCGATATCAGGTTCTCCAACCAGGCAAGTATAGGGACCAGGAACCTGATTTACGGACTTACATTAAACAACAATCCTTCAGTGCAGGATGTCTGGAATACTTTACCGGCATGGAGGTTTCCCTCATCATCGTCGGATGCAGCACCTACCCCTGCTAAATCAACCATCATGGAAAACCTGAGTACCCAGGTGGCCGGATTAGGGGCATACACTTTATTTAACAACTTATTGTTTGCAGAATTGACAGTTTACAGGTCGGCACAACAAGGGGCTCCCAATCCGGCAGACTCATCAAGTACAATGACAATAGACGGTATAGCGCCATACTGGCGACTGGCATTACAACACCAATGGGCCGATAATTATTTTGAACTTGGCACATTCGGAATTGCTTCAAAACACTTTTTACATGGTATATCCGGTAATATGAACAAATTTACTGATGTCGGATTTGATTTCCAGTATGAACGGAGATTAACTTTTGGATCATTCGCCCTGCACAGTTCACTTATTAACGAGACTGAAACCATAGATACTTCAACTACTCAACATATCAATTTAAATTTTCACTCTTTTAAAGTGGATGGGAGTCTTTATCTGAACAAAGGTCTCGGTGCAACCATTGGTTATTTTGCCACAACAGGTTCAGAAGATGCATCAGTCGGAAGTGTCACCAACAAACCAAACAGCAATGGCATTATCTTACAGCTTGAATATTTACCCTGGTACAATACCAAATTTACCATACAATACGTTATGTACAATAAATTTGACGGGGGTACCGGTAATTATGATGGTTTTGGCAGAAAAGCAGCCAACAATAATACCCTTTATATTTTAGCCTGGCTTAATTTTTAAACTAATTTACCTTAAAATTCCTTTATGATGAAAAAGCATTTATTATTGGTCGTTTTATCGTTGGCAATTATTTCAGTTATTGGCATTGGTGCAGGTATAGAACAATCAAATCCTCAGAACAAAGATATGGGCATTGGTCCTGTCAAAAATGTGGTACTTGGCACCATTGACAAGAAAATGGCAGACGAGGGAAAAATTATCTTTACAAACAAATGTGCCATTTGTCATGAAATGGATCAGAAAAAGGTCGGCCCGCCGCTCAGAAATATTACAAAAGAGCGTACACCTGAATATATTATGAATCTGCTTTTAAATTCCGCCCAGATGCAAAAAGAAGATCCAATCGTGAAAAAGTTGCTTAAAGATTACAACAATGTTCCGATGCCCGACCCCGCTATCAAATAAACCCAGGCCAGGTCAGTGCTTGAATACCTGCGATCAGTAGCTAAATAGTGTCTGTCTTTATAATCCGATTTTTTGAATTCAGAATATCGATTAACGATTTATTATTTTAGATGTACCTGATAATCTGAAATCTAAAATCTTCAATCCTTGTTCTTAAATCGCAAGAATTGACATAATGTATTGCCCCTGATTAACTATTATCTGGCGGGAGTGTACCTGTTCACCTTGTTTTTTACCGGGGGTAAAGTCTGGAGGTAGGCAAAAATGGCGGCCAGGTCATCTTCTTTCATGCCGGAATACATGGTCCATGGCATAAGAGTATTAAATGCCCCGGATTTTACCACGGGGGATTTATAAGCTGAATCTGTGTAACTTTTAAACAATGAGATGAATGTATTTACATTCCATGCCCCGATACCGGTTTCCTTATCCGGGGTAATATTTGCAGACCTAAGGATACTGTCGCCGGGCATCCTGAATTCAAACCCACCTGCAAATTCCATTCCCTCCACTGCTTTGCCTTTAACCTGCCTTGTATGACATTCGGCACAACCAGCAGCATTGACCATATATTTACCATATTCAACTTTATTTAGTTTAGAAGGAGTACTGGTAAAAGCCGGTTTTTGGGGAATTGTATTTATTATAAAATTCATGGGAAAAGAGGCAACGGATGCGGGAACATCATTTTGTATCCCTTTCAGTGACCGGATATAAGCAATGATTGATAATACATCCTCCCTGTCCATTTTCCCTAAATTAAGATAGGGCATTACCGGAAACAGGGCTTTGCCTTCTTTAGTGACACCTGAGGTAATTGCTCTGAATAATTCTCCGTCAGTCCAGCTTCCGATCCCGGCCGGTGTGATATTTGAGGCATAAAATTTACCGGGGAAGCCTTCATCCGGACCAAACAATTCTCCGCCCATTCCTTCAGTACCTTTCACTAACGGACCAGCATATTTTGACCAGTCACGCTTTGAATGGCAATCGATACACACACTTACATGATTTGCCAGGTAGGCACCCCTTTCAATTCTTTGAGCAGTAAGCTCCACCTTCATTTCAGGAGCTTTGCCAACTGAAGGCAACATTGTTTTGACATATACCAAAAGGCCTCCGATAATAACTATGATACCCAAAACAATAAATACCAGAATTTTAACAATTTTATTCATATTATCAAAATTTAAACATTCTGAGTAGAGTCTGGTTTAAATCAAATAAAAATGACTATTTGGACAGATCTTGATAATAAACAAAAAATCCATTATGTTTGTTCCGAATGACCCTGATTGTTGTATTATTGAACATTTTTTAAAATGAAGGCTAAGCAAAAAATAATCCGGAACCAGAAAAATATTCCTGGTATTCAGACTGATAAGGAAATGAAAGGCTTAAGCAAAAACTGGCTTGGAATATCAATAGCCCTGCTGGCATTTGTACTATATTCACAAAGTATCGGATTTCAATATACTCTTGATGATAAACCTGTTACTGTTGATAATAATATTGTAACCCAGGGAATAAAAGGAATTCCAAAAATACTGGTGACCGATTACTGGTACGGTTGTAAAGACGGTTTAAGAGTACCTCAGTACAGACCAGCCTCTTTGATTATGTTCGCCATTGAATATCAATTATTCCCGGGAAATCCACATATTAATCACCTGATCAATGTTTTGTTGTACTCTCTCACCTGTTGGATATTATTTTTATTCCTGGCCCGTCTGTTCCATTCCAAATACCTGATATATTCTTTTATCGGTTGTCTTCTGTTTGTCATTCACCCTATCCATACTGAAGTGGTTAACAGTGTTAAAAGCAGGGATGAAATCCTCTGCTTTCTTTTTGCATTGTTATGCCTATTTTGGATAATGCAATATATGGATACAAGAAAATCAGTTTTTTTATTACTGTCTTCATTAAGTTTCACAGGTTCATTATTTTCAAAAGAAACCGGCGTTGCATTTATAATGATTATTCCACTGCTTCTCTACTGTTTTACACAGGCGAGAAGAAAAGATTACATAAAAATATCATTTATTTTTGCTGCTATAACGGTCGCTTTTCTGTTAATCCGCTATCAGTTTGTCCGATCAGTGCCATCCAATCTGATGAATTCTGAAATTCAAAACACACTGAATATTGCTCCTGATTTTTTAAGTGAAAAAACCACCGCATTTTTTATTTTACTTAGATATATTCTGTTACTGATCGTCCCTCATCCGTTATCTTATGATTATTCTTATTCTCAGATCAAAATACACCAACTCTCTGATCCGGGAGCTATTCTGGGCCTATTGGTCTATTTGGCAATTTTTATAATTGGAATAATGAATCTGCGTAAAAATAAAATCATTGCATTTGCATTGTTTTTTTACCTGATTACTCTTGCCCCGGTTTCAAACATTTTTATCCTGATTGGTTCCACGATGGCCGAAAGGTTTTTGTACACTCCATCCATGGGATTCTGTATGATTCTGATTTTCCTGATGATAAAACTGAATAATGCTGACATTCCAAAAAATAAACAACTGACCCCTGGTCTCTGGATGAAAAGTAACCTGGTCATGTGCACAATTCTATTAATCATCGTCGGATTATTTACTGTAAAAACATTTATAAGAAGCCGGAACTGGAAGAATGATGCAGAATTATTCGGTCATGATGTCAGAATTGCAGAAAACAGCGCCAGGGCACAATTTAACTGGGGTTCGGCCCTGTTAAACGAAATGTATCCCGATGAGAAAAATCCCGGAAAGAAAAGAGAAATCAATGAACAGGCAATTAATGCATTTAACAAAGCAATTCAGATTTTTGATAAAGGTACGGTATATTATTATTTATTAGGGCAGGCCTATCTGAACAACGCTGATTATGATAAAGCGATCAGGAATTATGAGATTTACAGAAAGAATAAGAAAAATCCGGAAATGGAATTCTATAATAATTTAGCATATTTATATTTACAGACAAAACAATATAATAAATCCATTGAAGTATCAGATATTGTACTGGCAAAAAAGCCTGACTCAAAGGAAGCTTTAATAAACAAGGGGGTTGCACTGATGAACAGTGAAAATTATTCCGATTCAAAAATATTGTTTGAAAAGGTTCTCAAAATGGATCCGGAAAATGCATTAGCAATTTGTAATATGGGATGTGACTACGCTAATTTAAAAGACTATAAAACATCCCAGGAATACTTTAAAAAAAGTTTGGAACTTGACAGCACCAATTCAAATATCTATTATTATATAGGATTAAATTATCAAAATATGGGTGATTTATTGAATGCCGGAAAGTACTTTGATAAAGCAAACAAACTGAAGGCCCGGCAATAAGATGCTAAATTAATTTGAAAATTTGAAAATGTGCAAATTTGAAAATTAAATCCGTTTCACGGGAATAATATTTGCGATAACATGTTGGTAAGTTTTGTTTCCTAAACGTCTATCTGAGTTTATTTTATTGTTAATTTTAGTTAGTAATGTAAACCAATTACAATTTTACCTACTTTTGCCCGCGTATGAAAGCAATTCACGGTAATATTGTTGAACAACCGTTGGGCAGAGTTTTTTCCCATATCGGAAAGAATTATTTGCATATACTTAATACCGAACTCGGCCATCTTGATATCTCGAGGAGTTACTATGTACTGCTTGTGATCGATAACCGTAATGACACTGTTACCCAGCAGGATCTTGCCGGCCTGCTTGACACCGATAAGGTTAGCATGGTTCGTATTATTGATTATCTGTCGGACAATGGATATGTTAAACGTACAAGAAATCAGATCGACAGAAGGAAATACTGCTTAGTCCTTACGCAGAAAGCTAAGAAAGCGCTTCCGGGAATAAAGAATTCTATTGACAATGTGAACAGAATTGCATTAAAAAACCTGAAACCATCTCAGGTCGAAGAATTTTACAATATATTGGAAATAATAAAAAATAACCTGAAATCCGGAAGTCCCCTGGGAGTTGATCATTCAGTTGTCAGGGATTCAGGGAAATCAGTACGCAAATAAGTAACAACAACTCAGACTTATGAATTATCTCAGATTTGCCGGTTTATTGGTAATTGCCCTTGTTTTATACTCATGTAAAAAAGATGTAAAAGAACAAAATGCAAAAAAGGGAATTCCCCCAGTGATCGTAGACGTGATGATTGCCGGAGATGTAGATTTTCCATCAAACATTCAGGTAAATGGGACAGTGCTATCGGAGGAAATGATAGAAATGCATCCTGAAATCAGCGGTCGCATCACTTTGCTGAATATCCCCGACGGGGCAACGGTCACGGCTGGTACGGTACTTGCAAAGATCAACGATGCTGACTTACAGGCTCAGATGGAACAGCAGAAAGTACAGAAGGATCTTGCGGAAAAAACAGAACAACGCCTGAAAAAATTGCTCGATGTCAACGGCGTGGATCAGGCAACTTATGATGCAGCTTTAAGCCAGTTAAACTTATATGATGCTAATATCAAGGTTTTACAGGCACAAATAGATAAAACCGTTATCAAAGCGCCGTTTAACGGACGATTGGGATTACGGCTGGTGAGCGAAGGAGCCTATGTAACCCCTTCAACCCTGATCGGAACTTTGCAGCAGACAGATAAGATTAAAATCGATTTCACGGTTCCTGAGACTTACGAAAACCTTTTGAGCATTGGAAAAACGGTCACTATTCAAACCACAGGTTCAAAGGAAAATCGTACTGCAGTCATCAGCGCTATTGAACCACAGATTAACACGGTGACCAGAAACATTAAAGTGAGGGCAAGACTGGAAAACTCAAACATCCGGCCCGGTGCATTTGTAAAAGTGCTGCTCAATGAAACGGGGAAAAGAATTGTAGTTCCTTCCAACGTAATCATTCCCGATGCATTATCCAACCAGGTAGTGGTCGTTAAAAAAGGCAAAGCTACCTTCAGGAATGTGGAAACCGGGACCAGAAATTCAGATGTTGTGGAAATCACCAACGGTCTTAATCCCGGCGATACTGTGGTAGTAAGCGGCGTTCTGTTTGTCCGCCCCAATGCCCGAGTCAAAATACGTAAAGTAATCAGTATGACTGGGGCAAAGCAGTGATGGGTAATGAGTGATGAATTATGAGTGATGAGTGATGAGTGATGAGTATAAGGTATTAGGAATAGAAATGAACAATCGAACATTTGAACAATCGAATAATCGAATAAACAATTATGTCAATATCACTTCTAAAAAATTTACGGATTTTAACTTTATGAACTTTACGAACTTTATAAACTTTACAAACTTTATAAACTTTACGAACTTTATGAACTATTGCCTAATGCCTATTGCCTAATGCCTAATTAAAATGAATATTTCCGAATTATCAATCAGGAGACCTGTACTGGCAACAGTGATGAATTTATTCATCATTTTGTTCGGAGTGATCGGATTTACCTACCTTGGTGTCAGGGATTATCCTGCCATTGACCCGCCCATGATTACCGTGACTACATCGTATACCGGAGCTAATTCTGATATCATAGAAAGCCAGATTACCGAACCGCTTGAAAAATCAATTAACGGAATTCCCGGCATCCGCACCATATCATCGACAAGTTCGGTGGGAAGAAGCAGTATCAACGTTGAATTCAATATTAAATCTGATCTTGAAGCAGCCGCAAACGATGTGCGCGACAAGGTTAGCCAGGCCGTACGTAACCTGCCTGTTGATATTGATGCTCCTCCCGTAGTTACAAAATCTGATGCCAACAGCGATTTTATTATTTTACTGGCCGTTCAGAGCCCTACCAAGGGATTGCTTGAACTCAGCGATTATGCGGAAAATGTTTTGCTGAATAAATTTCAGACCATTCCCGAAGTCAGTGCGGTGAATATTGTGGGACAAAAGCGCCCGGCCATGCGCTTGTGGGTCGATCCTGACAAGATGAATGCTTATAACATTGCCTTTAATGATATTTCCGATGTACTGAACAAAGAAAATGTTGACATTCCTTCCGGTAAGATTTATGGTAATAAAACTGAACTTACTATCAGGGCATTGGGCAGACTCACCACCGAAAAAGACTTCAGTGATCTGATTATCAGGGAAGATGCCAACGGTATTATCCGTTTGAGTGATGTTGCAAAAGTAGAGCTGGGCCCTGAGCAGTATGAGCAAAGCTGGAGACTAAATGGAGTAAGCGCCGTTGGCCTGGCAATCGTACCTCAACCCGGAGCAAATTATATTAATATTTCCAATGAGTTTAACAAAAGACTCGATGATATAAAAAAATCACAAAAGGGTGATATCATTTTTACAACCCTGATTGATAATACCGTCAATGTTCGGAAATCGTTAAGCGAAGTCGGTCAAACTTTAATGATAGCCATAAGTCTGGTAATATTTGTCATATTTTTCTTTTTCAGAAACTGGCTGATAGCCATTCGTCCTCTTATCGATATTCCGATTTCACTTATTTTCACCTTTTTCGTCATGTACTTTGCAGGGTTCTCGGTGAACATTCTTACCCTGCTGGCGATCATCCTGGCCACAGGACTGGTAGTGGATGACGGGATAGTAGTCACAGAAAATATTTTCAGGAAGATTGAAAGAGGGGTACCTGTATTCCAGGCCGCAATAGACGGGAGCAAGGAGATATTCTTTGTAGTAATTGCCACCTCCATAACACTTGCAATAGTATTTCTTCCCGTATTATTTTTACAGGGGTTTGTGGGAAGCCTGTTCAGGGAATTCGGAGTAGTGCTTGCCTGTGCTGTTCTTGTTTCTGCCTTTGTATCTCTTACTATTACCCCGGTTCTGAATGTTTTCCTGAACAGAAAAAATGCACAGCACGGACGCTTTTACCAAAAAACCGAACCTTTTTTCAGTGGGATGGAAAGCGGATATAAGAGGCTTATTGAGCGGTTTATCAGACATCGGAGGATTGGATGGGTTATTGTCGGAATTTGTCTGATAGTAGTGGTAATTATCGGGAAGAACATTCAAAGCGAACTTGCACCTCTTGAGGATAAAAGCATGATCCGACTCCAGATGACAGGCCCTGAGGGTGCCAGTTTTGGTGATATGACAGCTACCGGAGATAAAATCGGGAATTTTCTCATCGATTCAATTCCTGAAAGAGCTTTTTCATTTATATCCATTCCCGGATACAGCAGCGCCGGGGTAAACGGCGGTAACGGCAGAATAGGTCTGGTACTTCCTTCTCAAAGGGACAGGAGCCAGAGTACCATTGTAAAGGAACTGAATAAAAAACTGGCACGTTTCAATAATGTCCGCATCTTCCCGATTGAAGAGCAGACTATTTCCGTGGGTTTGAGTTCAAGAGGCTCTTTACCTGTGCAGTTTGTCGTGCAGAATCTTGATTTTAATAAATTGAAATCTGTTGTGCCAAAATTTATGGACGAAGCCAGAAGTGACAAAACATTTCAGAATGTGGATGTCAACCTGAAATTCAACAAACCTGAGCTTGATCTAAGCATTGACAGGATAAAGGCCAGGGAATTCGGCATTACTGTCAGCGATATTGCCCTGGTTTTACAGAGCGCATTCAGCGGCGGGCGACTTGCTTACTTCATCATGAACGGTAAACAGTACCAGGTAATCTGCCAGGTAGCCATGCATGACAGGCAGCAACCGGCTGATATCACAAATTTATATGTAAGAAATAATAACGGAAATAATATTCCTTTATCAGCCGTGACAAATATTATCAGCAATGCAAATCCGCCATCATTATATCATTTCAACCGGTATAAATCGGCAACCATTTCTGCCTCGCTGGCCGAAGGAAAAACCGTCGGCGACGGGGTAAAATCCATGCAGGCCATTGCCGGCAGATTGCTGGATGATAGTTTCCAGACATCCCTGAGCGGCCCGTCACGTGACTTTGCCGAAAGTTCCTCAAATATATCCTTTGCATTTATCCTTGCACTGGTACTGATATTCCTGGTGCTGGCCGCACAATTTGAAAGTTTCAGAGACCCGCTTACTATCATGCTCACAGTCCCACTGGCTGTTGCGGGAGCATTATTAAGCCTTTGGATATTCGGACAGACACTGAATATATTTTCCGAGATAGGAATGATCATGCTTATCGGGTTGGTGACCAAAAACGGGATACTGATCGTCGAGTTTGCCAATAAGAAAAGAGAACAGGGCATTCCAATGAACCAGGCTGTTGTAGAAGCTGCTGCACAGCGGTTAAGACCGATATTAATGACCAGCTTAGCCACTTCATTAGGCGCTCTGCCAATTGCTTTAAGCCTCGGAGCAGCCTCTACCAGCCGTATTCCTCTTGGTATCGTCGTAGTGGGTGGTATCATGTTTTCATTAATACTTACCTTATTTGTGATACCGGCTGTTTACACATATATCTCAGGAAAGCATGAAGTAAAAGAGGAAGAAATGATCGAACTTTAAAGTAATCGAACAGACGAACAGACGAACATACGAACATTAAGCCCACTCCGATAAGTGGAAATTTTAGATTAAAGTCATATAACAAGTTGATTATCAATTACCATTACCTTAAGGTAGTGGCAAGTCAAATCGCTGAAATATAGGGCTTTAGCCAAATTTGTTTCAAAAATAAAGACTTTTCGAAGCGGACTTAATAATCGTACAGATGAACAGATGAACATTAGAATAATTGAATTATCATATTATCAAATTATCACATTATCACATTATCACATTATCACATTATCACATTTCTAAGATGAAAAAGTATATAGTTTCAATATTTGTTTTATTGTCGTTCATTTTACATGCGCAATTGCCACTTACCTTAAGAAGTTCAATCGATACTGCCCTGAAAAACAGTTATGATATTCAGATTGAAAGAAACAATTTTGAAATTTCTAAAATCAACAACTCCTTCGGTGTGGCAGGCGGTTTCCCTGTTGTGAATGCCGGTGCTGCCGGTAATAAATATACTGATCATGTCAGTCAGAATAATAACGGCGTTCCGGGAACTGAGACATATAGTAACAATGGAAATTCGGTAAATGCAGATATTTCAGCCAGCATGACATTATTTAACGGGTGTAAAATAATCGCTACAAAAAAAAGACTTAATTACCTCCAAAAACAAAATGAGATTACCCTGAATCTGCAAATCCAGAATACGATTGCAGGAGTCAAGATGCAATATTATGATATTATCAGGCAGGAAAGCTACCTGGCAACCATCCGTAATTCGTTAGAGGTTTCCAATAAAAAACTGGATATCATCAAAGAGAAAAAGATGGTCGGAATGGCCAGTGACGTTGATATGTTGCAGGCAAAGACTGATGTAAGTCTGGCAGAGCAGAACTTAATTTTACAACGGTCGACCGTCGACCAGTCAAAAACTGAGCTTTTATCCCTGATGAACGCAAAAAACAAAAATACTTTCGAAGTGGAAGATAATATTACAGTTGATTCTACTCTTGTTTTCGAGAAGATACTAATTGATTTGAAAAACAATTTGCAATACCTGTCAGCCGAACAGGAGGTGATGATCAGCGAGCAGTCAGTTAGGGAAATCTCATCACAGCGCTATCCGTCATTAAAGGCCAATGCCGCATATAATTATTCGAAGACTAATAATGATGCCGGCTCAGTGCTGATGAATAAAAATACCGGCCCAGAAGCAGGACTGACTTTACAGATTCCTATATTCAACGGTTTCATTTACAAATCCCAGAGATCAGTTGCAGAACTTACACTGAACAATGCTAAACTGCAGAAAGAAAGCCTGCTCAATTCCCTGACCTACCGTGCTGTCAATCTTTATCAAATTTACAGCACGGCTTTACAACAGATCGTTTCCCAGCAAAAAACCTGCACTATGTCAAAGCAACTGGTTGACCTGGTGATGAAGAATTTCCAGGTGAACCAGGCAACCATACTCGATGTAAAAGCCGCCCAGTCAAGCCTCGAGAATGCATCATATCTTTTAGTCAACCTGAAATACTCGGCAAAAATCGCTGAAATCGAACTGAAGGAACTTGATTATAAATTGGAATACTGATATTGCTGAATGGTGATTGGCCTGCCCTGAGCGAAGTCGAAGGGTGAATGGTGAAAAGTGATCCGTCTGAGGCGGATTTGAAGATTTGAAGATTGAATCTACCAGGCTTTATGAAAATCATTATCAATTAATGAAATTGATGAATAATTTTATATTTTTGTGCATTGATCATACAATCAATGATTTATTATAAGATATGATTAATTCAAAACAAATGAAACAGTTAACTTACCGAATATTATTAAATCGTGAACCTGAGGGTGGTTACACAGTCAATGTACCTTCATTACCCGGATGCATTACATATGGTGAAACAATCGACGAAGCTATTTCGATGGCCAGAGAAGCCATTGAGATATATATAGAAAGTCTTGTTGAACACAATGAGCCGATTCCTGATGAGGCCAATACACTTGAATATTCTTTGACTCTTACGGCTTCTGCATGAGTACCATGCCATCAATTACGCCAAAAGACCTGATAAAAATATTGCGATTTCATGGTTTTATATTAGATCGCTGTCACGGTAGCCACCAGGTGTGGTTACATCCGGTTAGTGGTAAACGTGTTGTTGTTCCAATGCACAAAAAAGACATTCCCATTAGTACATTATATGCTATTCTTAAACAAGCCGGAATTGATAAAACAGAGATATAACAGAAGCTATTATATATATTTATTTAAACGAAAATTAATATTTGTTAATTTTCAAATTTTAGTCCACTCCGAAAAGTAATTGTAAAAATACCAATCATAGCTAAAGTCCAGGATACCAATAATTTGTAATAACTACGACCTTAATGCCGGGGAATTCAGAAAAACATGGATACGTTCCAGGTTTGGATATCTTAAGAAATAACCTGGAAATTTTCATCATCCCCTATTTTTCTATAATAATTTTCCTGACCACAACACTGGTCGGACTGATCAGTTTTAACATATAGATTCCACCTGAGAGATCATACACTTCAACAGAATGAATTCCATTTACATTGTAGAATTCTTCCCTGATTTTTTTCCCACTTATATCATATAATTGCATCCTTGTACCGGAAAATGATCCTGGGAACGAAATATAAATATGTTCTTTTGCCGGATCCGGATAAATATTAATTTCATCATAATTCCTGCTTTCATGAATTATTTCTGAAATACTATCACATGAAAAGACCGACAAACAATAATTAACCGCAGTGCTTGTGGTTGTATGATAACCCTGGGTCATAGAATATTCATCAAATGAAGTCAGGAAGCCTGAAGACAGTGATGCCGTCCGTCTGAAAAAAGTGTTCACAGGGTAATAATTAATATAACCTGTATATGAACTATCCAGGCAGTTTGAAAACGAATGGTCGGTATGTGCAATCATTGTCTCATCGTTGCTGAACAGAAACCCGCAATTGTGACGGTATAAACTTGTAATATGTCCAAAGGTAAAATCAACACTTGCCGATGGATTTTTGGTAACATGATCTCCAATCACATTTCCCGCTGAATCAAATTGCAGGGCAAAATTACTGTGTTCCCCTTCTGGCGAAATAAACACGTCTTCATTGTACCCGGCACACATGGCTGTAGACTTTCCGCTTAGTTTTTCCATGATCCATTCTATGTTAAAACTGCTGTCCATTTTAAACAATGCGTGTTCATTTCCAAAGTCATTTCCAACTAAATAATACTTCCCTGAAGGCGTTTTATCCAATTGCACAAATTCATATTTATCAAACCCGATGAAGTTAGAATCAACCATGTAATAATAACTTTGCAGTAGATTTCCTGCAGTATCTAACAATGAAACTACAGGACGCCCCGGAACCTGCCCGACAACTTCGTTCGTGTAATAATACCGGCCTACGCAGATCAGTAAATTATTTTCATACAGCATGTCATTAAAATGAGTAGAAGCCGGATTGGAATTATTCATTCTGTAATACTTCGTCCATTGATGATTTCCGTTGGGTGATAATTTTGTTATTATTGCATGTGCGCTGTCTGTCCATAATGTTGTGTAAGTATTTCCCAAAAGATAATAACCTGTGGCAGATTGTACCAGTTTGGTATATTTTATCTGCGGGTCGGTAAATTGTATGGTATTATTCCAAACCATGGTTCCGGTAGAATCAAATTCATATAACATATGATTAATATCGTCGAGCAGAAGATAAATAACAATATTATTTAATGAGTTTGTGATTGCGCTGATGCTGCTGATTGAGCCGATATAAGGAGGAGATGAAAATGTGTTTACCACTTCTCCCATTTTATTGAAATAACGTATGGAAATATAATCATCAGGGCAATTAGGCAACCATGTAACCGTATAAAAAGAACCGTTCTGACCCGGCACCACCTGCCATGCCTGTTCACTAATTGAAGTTACAAAAGAATACGATTGAGCTTCCATGATCAGGTAAGCCAGCGTAAAAAATGATAATATCAGAAATTTTTTCATAATCTATAAGACGGAGAATAACTGTGATGGTTGTGATGAAAATTCAATAATTAATATAATTGTAAATTAAAAACTTGAGCAAGGTATTGCTAGTTTAAATAGCGAATTATTCACAATCAATATTCATTTTCAAATCCGCCTCAGGCGGATCAAATCCACTATCTAGTGCCTATTGCCTGTTTTTAATGCCACCTGAACATTTTCAGACCGGCAATAAAAAGGATAATTCCTCCGCCGGAAAGGATCATAGCTGGGATTGCTATTTGCGTTAAGCCTGCGCCCTCGGTGAAAATACTCCTGATCCCGTCGGCAAGCATGGTTAATGGCATGTTTTTGATCACGGTAATACTCCAGTCGGGGAAATTATGATAACTGAAAAAAATGCCCGAAAGAATCATCATGGGCATTACCACCACATTGATGAGACCATTGCCCACCTCGGTATTCCGGGTATGTGAAGAAATAAAGACAGCCAGTCCAGCAAATGCAATATTTCCTGCAATAAAAATGAGGAAGAGCGCTGGTATACTTCCCTGGATGGAGATGTGAAAAACAAGCGCTGCAAAGATGAACAACAGAACGGATTCAATAAAATTCATCCCCGTTCTGACGGTAATCAAAGCAGACAGGAATGCGGTCTTTTTCATGGGTGTGGCTACCATCCTTCTCAGTAGTTTCTTCGACCGCTTATCAATAATATTATAACTGATCCCCCACATGGAGGACATCATCACTCCCATTGCCATGAGTCCCGGTATCAGGAAATCTATATAGCGTGTACCTTTCAGAGTCATGGGAACAATCATATCAGTATTCTCCGAAACCTGGGTACCCGGTCTGGAGATAAACTTTGATAATTTCAGGTAGGTGAGCTGGGCATCGGGATTCAGGGGATCAAAATGATATTCGAGCTGACCGTTTTTCTCCATCAGGACAAGATTCAGTTCCCCCTGTTTCAGTTTCACCATTGCCTCCTCCCAGGCCATTGTCAGAAACAAAACCGATAAATTACCGAGTTTATCATCCCTGATGGTGATCTGCCTGCAATTTTTGTAATGCGGATCAATCACATTTTTAGCCTGGTTGTTTTTCAAAAAATCACTGATCAACAGTTTCTTACCAACAGGTAGTTGCACACGGGTACTATCATCAATAATGGCGACCTTCCTGATACTATCGCTTTTCTGTGTAAAAGCTATGCCTAAACCAAGTGACATGAGGATTGGAAAAATGATCCCCCAGAAAAGAACACCCGGTTCACGGATTGTTTCTTTCAGGTGGGCCAGGATCAACTGGCTGAACTGGTTCTCCCGTATTCGCTCAATCATTGAGATGTCTTCCTGTTAAAGTGGTAAAAAGATCGTCAAGTGTTTTCTTTCTCCAGATGAGGTTACCCGGCTGCAGGTCGTGTTCCCTCAGGAAACTCAACAACCGTAGCAGGTCGGTTTCGATATTTTTCACAAAGGCAATTGCCTTCCGGCTATTATCATCCCATTGGATATTGAAGTCGAGACTATGATCCAGTCCTTCCGGAAACGGGCTGTTGAGAGTAAACTCGATCATCATGTCATCATTACCGTCCCTAAGCAATTGATGCAACGATCCTTCACGAAGAACCTGACCGTGGTCGATGATCATCACATAATCGCATAATTGCTCAGCCTCCTCCATATAATGCGTAGTAAGGATAAGAGATGTCCCGGTATCCTTTTTCAGTTTCCGCAGTATTTCCCATACTTCCCGGCGGGCATTGGGATCAAGGCCGGTAGTCGGCTCATCGAGCAGCAGAAGCTTAGGCTTATTTAACAATGCAATGCCAAGGGCAAGCCTTTGCCTCTGTCCGCCTGATAAATTAACCACATAAGATTTTCGTTTTTCTTCGAGTCCGGTCATTTCTATGATTTCATTGACGCGTCCGCGGTCGAGTCTGAAAAAACTGGCAAACAACATGAGAGTCTCAGCAACGGTCAGCTTATCAATAAAATGTGTTTCCTGCAATGAGATGCCGATGATGTTCTGAAGCTCTTTCTCATTGCCATTCCAGCTTTTTCCCTCAATATATATTTCACCTTTATCTGGCTTCTGAATTCCTTCGATCATCTCGACAAGGGTAGTTTTCCCGGCGCCGTTCGGGCCAAGAAGGGCAAGAAACTCACCCGGTTGTATCCGCATGCTGATTCCCCTGACAGCCTGAACTGTTTTGAAGGATTTCCAGACATCAATGACTTCGGTGATCGCCTGTTTATTCATTGATTAATATTCAAAATAAAACTCTGCAAAAAAAAACAATATTATTCAAGTTTGGTTTAAAGAAATACTGATTCAACATTTTTTGACAACATTGTTAAATAAGTGTGAATTATGTAGGTATTTTCTGAAATTTTGTAACAATTTCAGAAATCTCTGGTTATAACTTCACCTCCTAATTATCTAATTACAAATTTAATTCAAATTAAAATGAAAAATTCAACAATGAATATATTCAGAATGATTTACAACAAAATCATTAAAAGAAATTTCACAGGTATAATAATTATTATATTATCGATAATTGTTTATCAGGGATGCAAAAAAGATAATGCTTCGCCGGCAGTATCAAATTACCAGACGGTGAAGCTGGTCGCAGATACAGCAGGTTACAGTGCCGGAAGAATTGATGCCAGTCTTCTCAATGCCTGGGGAATTGCAATAGGACCTACCGGTGAAATCTGGATTTCCGTCAATCATTCAGGATTGGCAGTAATTTACGACAACAACGGAGCTCAGATATCAGCGCCGGTGAATATTCCGCTTGGAGCAGCTCCGAACGGCGCCTCACCAGACGGAGTGATATACAACAATACTTCCGATTTCAGTATTCCGGGAAATGGAACAAGCTTGTATATTTTTTCAACAGAGGATGGATTACTCTCGGCCTGGAATGTAAGCACAGTCAATTCTACTATGACGGTTGCTGACAGGTCAGCAGCCGGTGCAGTATATAAAGGTATAGCAATGGCTTCTGACGGAGGAGCAAATTTTATTTACGCCACTGACTTTTACAACGCTAAGATTGATGTGTTTGATAAGGATTTTGCTTTAGTTACTACAAAACCGTTTAACGATCCGGGCATACCGACAGGCTTTGCTCCCTTTAACATTCAGAATATCGGCGGTCAGTTGTTTGTTACTTATGCGAAACAACTTGCACCTGATAATCATGATGATCAGGCAGGGCCTGGCAATGGTTATGTTGATATATATACTACTGCCGGTATTTTGGTTAAACGATTTGCCACTCAGGGCACTTTAAATTCTCCCTGGGGAATTGCACAGGCGCCGGCAGCTTTTGGACAGGTTGCAAATGCAATTCTTATCGGAAACTTCGGTGACGGGCATATTAATGTATATAATCCGAATGGTGTGTACCAGGGTCAATTGTCAAACAATGGCACGGTAATAAGCATACCGGGACTGTGGGCCATCACATTTGACAATGTTTCTCCGGCCAATCCTGACCAGTTATTTTTTACAGCAGGCCCGGGCAGCGAAGCTCACGGTTTATTCGGCTATCTGACAAAGATATAAGAAGCTGTTTTGAATTTATTATTATCTCAAAATTTTGTTATATTTTACTTTTTACCTACCCCTAACCCCTCCCTGCTGGCAGGGAGGGGACGAAGGGGAGGGTAAATAAATTAAAATTATACATTAATAATCAAACTCTTAATAAAAATCATAACTGCTTCTAAGTTGGAAAAATAAACAATTGTTATCCGTTTGTTTTTCTGAACATTCAGTACTTCCTTACTTCCTTAACTTAACAGGATATTAGGATTGGCTTGTTATCCGATTAATCAATACATTTTATTATAAATATTGTCCGGTATAATATTTATGTCGTCACTACGTGACTTAAATGCTGCAATTTACTTCCTGCTACAAAGATTCCATCCCTACGGGATTGGATTAAAGATTTGATGTTTCAGATTAACCCCGTCAGGGGTGAAATCTTTGTAGAAAAATATTCATAACAATAATAAGTCCTGTAGGGGCGAAATCTTTTGGAAACGTACACAATCGAGGGATTTGAGATGCTTATAAATGTTTTCTCCGAACATCAGTGATTTTAATTATAAATTAACAAATATAAAATCTTGTTATAAAACATATTGTTTATTGGTATGTTTAATTATTTTATTTAGAATCATTCTAATTTATTAAATTATGAAAGCAATTGTATTAAGTATTATGTGTTTTGTTGCGTTGAATATCAGTGTATTCGCAACCAATTACAGTGTGACCATCAGCGGTACAAGTTATGTTCCAAACCTGACGGTTGTTAACACCGGAGATCAAATAACCATTGGCGCAAGTACAATGCATCCTTTGGTACAAGTGAGTAAGGCTACATGGAATGCCGGAAATTCGGCAACACCATTATCGGGAGGCTGGGGTACCCAGACTTCTGATTATACATTTACAGCGGGCACACCGGATACCATTTATTTTTTATGTTCTGTTCATTTCGCCCTTGGTATGAAAGGTAGGATTGTTATACAGGGCCCAAACCAGGTTGCAGAACTGACACAGTTACCTGTTGTTCTGTTTCATAATCCGGCTACCAACAGTTTTCTTTTCACCTTTAACAAACCCATGAAAGGAAATCTGACGATCAGGATGGTAAATATGAATGGGCATATCATTTCAGGCTACAATGGAAATTATGATCAGACGCAGGGAAATACTTTTGAGTTCTCATATCCGGCAGACCTGTCGTCAGGAATATATATCCTTGACCTGATTGCCGGCAATGAAAGATTCAGCAGAAAAGTACTAATAGCCGGTGAATCCCGAAGATAGTCGTATTAATGTAGTAAATGAAAACGCTGTAAATTTTTTATCCCTCATTATTTATCCAATCAGGTCATGAAAAAAATTATTTTTTCAATAGTTGTTTGTATTATAATTATTAATGCAATTAAAGCAACCAATTTCACAGTGACAATTGTAAATTTTACCTATTCGCCGGCACTGACAACTGTCAATGTAGGAGATGTGGTCACCATCGATGCCAGTACTTTGCATCCTCTTGTACAGGTAAGCGCTGCAACATGGAATGCAAACCTGGCAACACCGTTACCGGGAGGCTGGGGAGTGAAAACGTCAAATTATACTTTTACAATTACCACCACCGATACGATATATTTTGTATGTCAGAATCATGTAAGCATAGGAATGAAAGGAAGGATAGTTGTAAGTGTACCTAATTCCCCGCCGGTATTTACTTCAACACCTGTAACAACGGGCACACAAGGAATAGTCTATACTTATAATATTACTTGTTCAGATCCCAATGTCGGTAATACGCTGACTATTACATGTCCCACAAAGCCTTCCTGGCTGACATTTACTGCGACAGGCAGCACGGCAGTGCTGACAGGCACTCCGGGTGCAGGAAATGTTGGTAACAATTCCGTGGTACTTCAGGTCACTGATGGTATTGCTTCACCGGTACAGCAATCATTTACCATAGTAGTTGCAGCCAATTCTCCACCCTCGTTCACATCCACACCGGTAACATCTGCTACACAAAGCCTGGTGTACACTTATAATATCACTTGTTCAGATCCGAATGTCGGGAATGTGCTGACAATAACCTGCCCGACAAAGCCTTCCTGGCTGACATTTACACCAAGTGGAAGTACAGCAGTACTGACAGGTACCCCGGGTGCAGGAAATGTCGGCAACAATTCCGTGGTGCTCCAGGTTACTGACGGTATAGCAACCCCGGTGCAACAGTCATTTACCATTGTGGTAATTGCTGAAAACCCACCATCATTCACTTCTTCCCCTGTAACAGCCGGCACACAAGGAATAGTCTACACATATAATGTCACCTGTACTGATCCTGATGCGGGAAATACGCTTACCATTACATGCCCGACCAAACCTTCCTGGCTGACATTTACACCAACCGGAAGCACGGCAACGCTTACCGGCACTCCGGGAGCTGGCAATGTTGGAAATAATTCCGTGGTGCTCCAGGTAACTGATGGTATTGTATCACCGGTACAGCAATCATTCACCATAGTAGTCGCAGCCAATTCTCCACCCCAGTTTACATCATCTCCTGTAACAAATGCCACACAAAGCCTGGTTTACACTTATAATATCACTTGTTCAGATCCGAATGTCGGTAATGTTCTGACTATAACCTGCCCCACAAAGCCTTCCTGGCTGACATTTACACCAAGTGGAAGCACAGCAGTACTTACCGGTACACCGGGTGCAGGCAATGTTGGGAACAATTCTGTAGTGCTGCAGGTCACTGATGGTATTGCAACACCTGTAATGCAATCATTTACAATAGTTGTGGTAGCAGCAAACCAGCCATCATTCACAACCACCCCGGTAACAACCGGAACTCAGGGTGTTTCATATACGTACAATATTACATGTACTGATCCTGATGTTGGCAATGTACTCACCATTACCTGCCCGACAAAGCCTTCGTGGCTGACATTTACATCAACCGGAAGCACGGCAGTGCTTACGGGCACTCCGGGTGCTGGAAATGTAGGAAGCAATCCGGTAGTTCTGCAAGTTACTGATGGAATAACATTGCCTGTTCAACAATCATTTACCATAGTTGTTGCAGCGGATAATCCTCCTTCATTCACATCCACTCCAATAACAACCGGCACACAAGGTATAGTCTATACTTACAATATTTCCTGTACTGATCCTGATGTGGGCAATGTGCTGACCATTACCTGCCCCACAAAGCCTTCCTGGCTGACATTTACACCAAGCGGAAGCACAGCAGTACTCACAGGTACACCGGGTGCAGGCAATGTTGGTAATAATTCCGTGGTACTCCAGGTAACTGACGGTATAGCAACCCCGGTGCAACAATCATTTACCATTGTTGTAACAGCAGAAAATCCTCCATCATTTACATCTACCCCAATAACAACGGGCACACAAGGAATAATCTATACCTATAATATAACTTGTACTGATCCTGATGCTGGCAATACACTGACCATTACCTGCCCGACCAGGCCTTCCTGGCTTACATTTACACCATCAGGAAGCACGGCAACGCTTACAGGCACGCCCGGAGCAGGTAATGTTGGTAATAATTCCGTGGTGGTCCAGGTCACTGACGGTATCGCAACGCCTGTGCAACAATCATTTACCATTGTGGTAACAGCAGAAAATCCTCCATCATTTACATCGACCCCAATAACAGCGGGCACACAAGGAATAGTCTACACATATAATATTTCATGTACTGATCCTGATG
>JAPLDU010000038.1 GCA_026391255.1 Bacteroidia bacterium
CTTCTCCTGGTTTGAAAGCTATCGAAGGCTTAGTAAAGACTATGAATACTTGACAGATACAAGCGAAACAATGATACAATTAGCAATGTTACGACTCATGCTTAACAGACTTGAAAAATAAATTCAAAACAGTTTCTAAATATCTATATATAACATGCAAGAAGAAGAACATAGTGAACAACATCGCTGTAAGTCAATCCAGGTTTACCTTACGAGGATTTCACTGGTTATTATTATTGTTACTGTAGCATCAGCCATGTTCCGGTTCGACCTGCTCCGAAGGTTGTGCGTATGTATTGCCAATGTGCTAGCATGGTCATGGATTGCTTTTGGTGCAGCTATTTTTATCGGACTGATCACATTTAATATGGCAGCTTTCTACCGCAAAAAGGAAAAACATCTTCCAACCACTCTGTTCCTTATTCTGAATATCCTACAATCAGTAGTATTTCTTGCCGGATTGATATTGCTGATATTCTTCGGCGCCCGGTTGCTCGATGTTATATGAACAATTTGAAGATTTGAAAATTTGAAAATGTGTTAATTGACGGACAACAGTAGTAAATATCAAATATTATAATTGATCAAATGAACTTACAAAAATAATTGAAAACAAATATTTTACACAAATTTCAAATAATCCTCAAATCTTCAAATCCTCAAATCTTCAAATCCTCAAATCTTCAAATTTTCAAATCTTCAAATCTTCACATTTCTTTATGGATAAAGCCAGAGAGAATAACAAACCGGATCATGAATACGGGCAACTAAAATCCAGTCTTGACAAACTGGTACTGCAGTTAAGAAATCCCGCTGATCTGGGTTTAATAAGGGAAGAATTAATAAGTATACAGACAACAGTCAGGGATTCGGAAATGTCCCGTGAACAGAAAGACAGTCTCTTTAACCTGATACAGATAGCTTTCGAAAACCTTAAGAAAATCCGTGAATTAGAAAAACAGTCGTTTGAAAAAGAAGCTGTTGTTAATTACCAGACCCTGAAAAACGAAGTAGATGCAGCTCTTCAGAAAGTGGAAATGACTACAGTTATTTCTGAAAAGAAAGAAATCCTCATTTCAGTCCAGGAAGATTTCAGGGGAAAAAAAATGATCCGTGAACAACGGGAAGAACTATACCAGAAAGTTCAGCAGGCTTTTGACCGGATTAAACAGCTTCAGGATGCTGAGCATGAATTCTTTACTGCAGAATCAGAAAAGAATTACAGTTTTATGAAAGCAAGTTTTGAGCAGTTGAAGTTTTCGATCCAGGAAGGCTCAGATCGTAATGAAACGAGGAATTCTTTTAACAGTTTGTTGCAGGAACTCAGGGAATTGAAATTATCCGCTTTACACAGAACTGAGCTTAATCAGTTGATCAGGTCAGAACTGGATTTGTTGCGTAGTCACCAGGAGTCCGAAATAATGGCTCAGCAAGAGGAAAGCAATAATAATTACCAGGAATTGAAACCTCAGTTTGACCGGTTGCTGGAAGAAGTAAGTTTGAGTCCCGATCTCAGGCAGGCAAAGAACAGCCTGATTGCATTTCAGTTACAGATGCGTGAAAAACAACTTACCCGTGAACAGAAAGAAGAATTCAGGCAGAGAATGCAGGTGGAGTTTGACCGGATCAACCAAAAGCTGGACGAGGACAGAAGCTCTTTTGAAAAGGACTCGGTGGAGAATTACAAAAAGCTGAAAAGAAAGGTCGAAGAAGGATTAAAGCAGGCAAACGAGTCGAGCGAATATAAGCAAACCCGCAATTACCTGAAGACCGTACAGGCTGAATTCAAAGGCATCAGGATGAAAAAGGAAGACAGGGAAGAGTTGTATACTAAACTTCAGGCTGCATTCCAGATACTTAATGAACGTGTGGAGGAGTATTTCCGCAACAAAAAGAAGTACTGGGACATCCAGATGCAGTTCAAAATATCAAATCTTGAACAGGAAATTTACATACTTGAGCGGTCAGTTGATGAGGATGAGAAAAAGCTGGAAAGCCTGAAAGACCGGCTGGAAGACCTGGAAGAAAATGATCCCGGCCACCATAATATTAAAACTCTCCGCAACAGGGTCACTTCCCTTGAATCCGATATTGAAGAAAAGCGCCATCAAATCTCCGATCTTGAGAATGATATTGAAAAAATCAATGCGAAACTAAACCCGGAACCAGAGGAAGAGTGAAATGGTGAATGGTGAATGGTGAATGGTGAATAGTGAATGGTGAATAGTGAATGGTGAATGGAAATTCAATTTGAAAATTTGAAAATGTGCTAATTTGAAAATGAAAACGATTTGCCCTGAAAGGGCGTGATCAACAGCTCAGGGCAACGCCCTGTGTGCATAGGTGAATCTATAATAGTTTAAAGCCCTGAAAGGGCGTCAGCACAATCCCGGAAGGACAGGTTGAGTGGTTAATGGTGAATGGTGAGTGGTGAAAAGTGATAAAGTGGAAAGCCAATTTGAAAATTTGATAATGTGTTAATTTGAAAATGAAACATTCCAATGCCGGACTCTGAATGTTGAAACTCTGAAACATTGGAACGCTGAAACTCAGAAATTTGAACATTGAACTTTAAACTTTAAACTCTAAACTCTGAACTCTAAACTTAGAACTCAAAAATTATTATGTTTGCAGAATGAAGAAAAATATTGCCATACTTGCCGGAGGTGACTCATCAGAATACGATGTTTCGATTGGCAGCGCCCGTCAGATAGCAGGTGTGCTTGACAGGTCAAAATATGTGCCGTACACTATTCTGTTGAAGGCAAACGATTGGCATTATGCTGATGAATCGGGTAACAAATCTATTGATAAAAACGATTTCAGCCTGGTGATCAAAGGAAAAAAGATCAGGTTTGATTTTGCCATCATTGCCATTCATGGCACTCCGGGTGAAAACGGTATTCTGCAGGGATATTTTGATCTTCTGCGGATACCTTATTCTACTTGTAATGTTCATGTTTCAGCGCTAACTTTCAATAAATTTTCATGTAATACATTTCTTCGCGGTTTTGAAGTACTGACGGCCAAATCAGACCTGATTAGAAAAAAGGACAAGTATGATCTGAAAGAGATTACCGATGATGTCGGTTTACCTTGTTTTGTAAAGCCCAATGAAGGCGGCTCCAGTTGCGGCGTATCCAAGGTTTCAAAATATGACGACATGGAAAACGCCGTTCAGAAAGCATTTGCAGAAGATGATCAGATACTCATTGAGCAATATATCAAAGGTACTGAGATCACCTGCGGACTAATAAAAACCGGGAACAAAGAGATCATTTTTCCCCTGACAGAAATCGTAAGTAAAAATGAGTTTTTCGATTACGAAGCCAAATATAATGCTGAAAAATCCGAGGAAATTACCCCGGCAAGGGTTTCAAAAGATATTGAAAAACGCTGCAAACAATTATCTTCGAAAATATATGACCTGCTGGGCTGCCGTGGAGTGGTTCGGATTGATTACATTCTCAGTGGGAACCAGCTTTATTTCCTCGAGATCAATACTGTTCCCGGCATGAGCGAAAACAGCATAGTCCCCAAAATGGCCCGTGCGCATGGGATGTCGCTCACCGAGCTGTTTACATTGATTATCGAGGAAGAAGGCACTAGGCATTAGGCACTAGGAATCAGGAATCAGGTATCAGGTATCAGGTATCAAGTATCAGGTTGTTAAGGATATGGATTAATCTTGTATGATATTTCCTGTTTATATTCGATATATTATTCCAAATCTAAATAGTCTCGAATATTCTTCTGCATATACACCCATTAATATTGGTGAATAATTTGTCAGTCCATATGAATATCCTGCTGAAAGGCCTGTATGTTTATAATAGCAGGTTAAGCCTGCACGTAATCTGAAATCAATAGTAGGATAATTCCTATTCAAATCAGCTTTGAACTGAGAACTATAATACTCAGCTATCCCGTCTTCTTTAGAACCAGTGCAAAAACTAATGTCCGTTCCTGCAGTTAAGTCAACCTTTAATGAACATATAATCAACCTTTGGCCAAAATATGGAAATAAATTAATAAAATGATTTATTAAATATGTTTGTCCGGTGACCCTACTCTCATCTAAATACATCAAATCACTGGAAATGTCATTTATCATCACTTTACTTGATAAAGATTCATATCCAAGCTGAAGTCCGATAATATTGTTAATCCTGGTTAATTTTTGTGCCTGTGCGGTAATAGAATAAGAGAACCCACTTAATTTTCCATATGGATTATTTGTATAATTTGAAATATTGTAAATATCACTTAAACTGATAGTACTTTTTCTGGTAGAAGATTTACCTCCAAATGAAAAAAGTCCTGAGCCAACCTGAACTGAATATTCAATTTTTTGAGCATCACATAATAATCTTATAGAAATCAAAATAACTGTTATCAAAATCCGATGCATATTTTTGTTTTCTAAAATTACCGCTTATGCATGCCGCTTGGTGAGCGGTTTGTTTAGGGGTATTTGATTAATTTAATTATCAGAGTTACTCATGATACCCGGCAATAATCACATTATTGCTTATTGAATCTAAACTAATTATGAAATAATTATAATTTCCCGGATAAAGATATCCGGCCGGATCAATAACATAGGTCCATTTATATTCTCCAGGTGATAATTTACCTTGGCAATATATGTTAAAATGAACGGTAGAGGCTGCATAATCTACAGATAGCAAATTAGTTGTGTCATTTTGTCTTAAATTATAATACTTTTTTGATTGAGTAATACCACCAAAACCATAGTAAAAGATCAATGTGTCTAATGTCTGATTTGATAAATTAACAATTTTCTGGTAAGTTATTCCATGATAACCATTATCGTTATAGTGTTCCTTTTTACATGAAATAATTATTACTATACATAATAAACTTATTAACAGATGAAGCTTAATCCAATATTTTATCATGTTTATTATTTACATATTAAACGCATCAATATTTTGTTTAATTGTTAATTAGAGCCTGCGGGCCAAGTCCGGAGGACTTTAAGCTGAATAGCCACGGGTCACGACCCGTGGTTAACTAATCCCCCTCCCGATTGGTTTCCGGCTTCGCATGTTTGATTTAGTTTTGTAACAACCATCCTTCAGCGAAGCCGGCGTAAACAATATCATTATTATTAAACCCTTTTTGGGTTTCTAAAATTATCCTTCTTCCTACAATTGACTTTTAGGACTTTTGCTATGATTTTTATTTTTATTGCTTGATAATTTTTCCACTCCTGATAATTGTATTGAGATCACTCAATTTATAAAAATAAATTCCGTCTTTAAAAGGCTCTAAGTTTATTGTCGTTGAGTTTGTAAATGTCTTTTGTGAAATTTGCCGCGAGAGAATGTCGTAAAGAACAATTGTCATTTTCCGGTTACCTGAAACATCAAAAGTTATTTTGTGAGAAGCAGGATTCGGATAAACACTAATTAATTTATCAGCCCCATCCAATTCAGAAATCCCATTTGGTAATTGTTTGCAAATAGAATCAGGTTTGCCATAAAGTGCAAATGTGTTGTCAGAATAATTACATATGCCGAAAATGCTTGGTTCAAAATTGTCACAATTCAGTACTGGATTAATGAATCCATAACGGTATCCGGTTAATCCGATTCTTTCATACAATGTATCGTATCCTGATGTTGATTCAAAAGGAAATACATAATTTATTGCCCGCCATTGCAGTGTGTCACTATTTATTATTTTAGTGCCTGCTCCATACACTTTTATGAAAATTGTATCAGTTGAATTGATGTGCCAGATGCCGTTTACAGGTGTATTGAAATTGTAGAGTGTGTCCCAGTTGTTACTGCCATCAACTAAGTTGAACATAAAGATTACTCCACCTGATTCGTATGTGTAAAGATTTTTATAAGAGTCAATTAGATTTCCACCAAGGTAAAACCTGTAACACTGATGTTCAATTAATTTTTTACAATTTATTCCTGCAATAACGGCATCTGATACATATTTTGTTTCAACATATCCAATATCACCTCCAATGGAAGTGTAGTTATTATGCCAGATTGCTCCGGGCGGACTCCAAATAATCTGGCAAAAGGAACTGATAGAAACAATCAATAGAAATAGTGAAAGGGAAAATGTTTTCATTTTAAATAGTTTAGTGTTGAAAAGATATTTGTTTTTATTGTCAATGCGTGTTTTATGACTGTCTGTTTGTCTAAGCAATATCCGTAGAAGTTGTGATAAAACTGTCGCTAAAATTCAAATATACGAACAATTTAATTAACCGGTCATTTTCAAATCTTCAAATCCGCCTCAGGCGGATCAAATTTTCAAATTTCCAAATTGCCACTCACGCCGTAAGTGGCTACACATCCTGATTCCTGATACCTGATTCTTGCTACCTGCTACCTCATTTTATCAGCGACCCGTTCACAGTCACCTTCTCCGGTTGAACAAACACCAGCTCGCCGTTGCTGTCCTCGGCCATCAGGATCATGCCCTGCGAATCAATGTTTTTGATCTTTCGCGGTTCCAGGTTGACAAGAATGCTCACCTGGCGGCCAATGACCTGTTCCGGTGTGAAGTATTCGGCAATGCCTGAAACGACGGTCCTCACATCAATGCCGGTATCAATTTTCAGTTTGAGAAGCTTGGTGGTTTTAGGTACTTTTTCGGCTTCAAGAATCGTACCTGTACGTATGTCAAGCTTGGTGAAGTCGTCGAATGAAATTATATCTTTCTGTGGCGCTGCTTTTGGTTTTTCATTGGCCTGCCTGGTCGCCAGAAGCTTGTTTACCTGGGCTTCAATGGCATCATCTTCAATTTTTTCAAATAACAACTCCGGATCGTTGATCTGATGGCCGGGTTTGAGCAGGTCGGAACGGCCGATATCTGCCCAGTTAAAAAGATCGAAATTCAGGAATTGCCTTATCTTCCTTGAAGAAAAAGGCAGGAAAGGTTCTGAAGCCAAAGCCAGGTTCGCCGTTATTTGTAAGGCAATATAAAGAATCGTGTTTACTCTTGCCGGATCGGTTTTTATCAGTATCCAGGGTTCGGTGTCGGCTAAGTATTTATTTCCGAGGCGGGCAAGGTTCATAAATTCTTTCAGGGCATCGCGGAAGCGGAAATTCTCAATGGCATCTTCCATTTTTTCCTTAATCTCACCCATTCCTGCTATCGTGAGTCTGTCGAAATCATTCAGTTCACCTGCCACCGGAACCTTGCCATTAGTATATTTCATGGTAAGTACCAGGGCGCGGTTGATAAAATTACCGAGAATGGCCACCAACTCGTTATTATTTCTTGCCTGGAAGTCCTTCCATGTGAAATCGTTATCCTTTGTTTCAGGCATGTTGGCGGTGAGTACATAACGCAGTACGTCTTCCTTGTCCGGAAAATCTGCGAGATATTCATGCAGCCAGACAGCCCAGTTGCGTGAAGTGGAAATTTTATCTCCCTCGAGATTGAGAAACTCGTTTGCCGGGACATTATCAGGCAGGATATAACTGCCTTCTGCCTTAAGCATGGCCGGGAAAATAATACAATGGAAAACGATATTGTCTTTTCCGATAAAGTGGATCAGGCGGGTTTCGGGATCTTTCCAGTATTTTTCCCAGTCAGGTGTCAGTTCCCTGGTTGCAGAGATATATCCGATCGGGGCATCAAACCAAACATACAGCACTTTGCCTTCATTTCCATCAACCGGCAGGGGCACACCCCAGTTCAGGTCGCGGCTTACCGCCCGCGGTTGGAGTCCCTGATCCAGCCACGATTTGCACTGCCCGGATACATTGATTTTCCATTCTTTATGTTCATCGAGTATCCACTTTCTGAGGAATGGTTCGTACTTATCAAGTGGCAGGTACCAGTGTTTTGTATCTCTCATTACCGGGACAGAACCTGAAATGGCCGAACGGGGGTTGATCAGGTCGGTGGCATTGAGACTGCTTCCGCATTTTTCGCACTGGTCGCCATAAGCCTTTTCGTTGCCGCAATGCGGACAGGTTCCTGTCACATAACGATCGGCAAGGAACTGTTTTGCTTCTTCATCATATAACTGGCCGGTGGTTTTTTCAATAAATTCGTTGTTATCATAAAGTTTACGGAAAAAAGCAGAGGCTGTCTCATAATGAACAGGTGATGTGGTGCGGGAATATATGTCGAAGGAAATACCAAATCTGCTGAATGAATCTTTGATGATCCGGTGGTACTTATCAACTACGTCCTGTGGTGAAACGCCCTCCTGACGGGCTTTGATGGTGATAGGAACCCCATGCTCATCGGAACCGCATATCCATTTTACATCAGAACCTTTCAATCGAAGGTAACTCACATAAATATCGGCAGGAACGTAAACACCGGCAAGGTGGCCGATGTGTATGGGTCCGTTTGCATACGGTAATGCACATGTCACAAGGGTTCTTTTGAATTTTTTCATTTTTAAATCTTTGATATATTTGAGCTTTGAATACTGAGTTCTTAAAGTTTATAAAGTTGAAAGTTAAAAGTGACAAGCAAAGAACAAATAATCAATCATTTATAATTAAATGTTTTAAATATTGAATTACTAAATATTTGTATTTTAATACTTTAAAAACTTTATCACTTTTAACTTTATAAACTGTGATTTCGACAAAAGTAATCTAATTTTTATCCCGAAATGAAAACTCCTGCCAGTTTGCATCCAGGCGACCGGATCGGAATCGTTGCCCCGGCTCGTAAAATTCTGCCCGTTGAAATACAGGCAGGCATCAGGAAGCTTGAATCCTGGGGATTGGAGGTAGTCACTGGTATTCATTTATACGGTTCGGATAACCAGTATTCCGGGACAGACAAGGAACGAGCTGATGATCTTCAAACAATGCTTGACGATTCGACTATTAAAGCCATTATCAGCGCCAGGGGCGGATACGGAACGGTCAGGATCATTGAAATGCTCGATTTTACCCAGGTTGCATTGAATCCCAAGTGGATCATCGGTTACAGCGATATGACCGTCTTGCACTCCCACCTTTCAAAGAACCTCGGAACAGAAAGCCTTCATGCGGTTATGCCTTTTAAATTCCCGGCTGACGGTTCTGATGATAATTCGGTGATCAGCCTGAAAAAAGCCCTGTTTGAAAATAACTGTGAGTATCAGTTTAATGCAGATTTATTGAATAGGAAAGGGGAGGCTACCGCAGAGCTGACGGGAGGTAACCTGTCTATCCTTTATTCTCTGAGAGGCACAAACTTTGACATTGATACAGAAGGGAAAATCCTGTTTATTGAAGACGTTGATGAATACCTGTATCATATTGACCGTATGATAATGAACCTGAAACTTGGCGGTAAGCTGAAAGGCCTGAAAGGTCTGCTGGTTGGTGGCATGACTGATATGAAAGATAATACGGTGCCATTCGGAAAAACTGCTTATGAGATCATTGCCGATGCAGTAAAAGATTATTCATTTCCGCTGGCATTTGGTTTTCCGGCGGGCCACGGCGATCCTAACCTTGCACTGATCATGGGAAGAAAAACCAGTCTTGAGGTCGGGAAAAATCATAGCATGTTAATGCAAAATAATTCTTAACGCAAAAGACTCAAGAGTCGCAATAAATATTAATTTAAAATTTTCATATACAAGATTATAGACTTTAATAATGAATTTGGCCAAATATTTAAATTATTTGCGTCACTAGCGTCTCTTGCGTTTAATATAAAATTATTGAAATTGCAAAAAGTAATTTCAGGAAACAAATTTAAATTATATGGCAGAAAATCATGAACTTGGACGCAAGGGTGAAGAAATGGCCCTGGAACATCTGAAAAAGAACGGATATGAGATACTGGCCACCAACTGGCAGTTCAAGCATCTTGAGCTGGATATTGTGGCTCAAAAAGATAAAACCCTGGTTATTGTTGAAGTCAAAACACGCA
This sequence comes from Bacteroidia bacterium, assembly GCA_026391255.1. GTDB lineage: Bacteria > Bacteroidota > Bacteroidia > Bacteroidales > JAPLDU01 > JAPLDU01. Next base: position 9,892 of record JAPLDU010000038.1, read on the forward strand.
GTTCAGATTATTTTGAACAGCCTGCAGATACCGTCAACCGTAAGAAGCAGAAATTAATTATTGAAGCAACAAATGGCTATATCGAACAATTTGATCTTGATATGGAAGTGCGGTTCGATATTATCAGTATCTATTTTTACGGCAAACGAGTGAAACTGGAACATATTGAGGATGCGTTTTATCCTCTGATCAATAGATAAAAGAATGAATAATTTAATTAGTGAGTTTTTAAAGTCAATCTTTTTTGATTTAAGAACAAGGATCAACGATTTCTGATTTATGAAGTAAATGTAATTATCTGATTTAATGATAACATCTAAAATCAAAAATCGTTAATCGATATTCATCAATCAAAATATTGAATATTATGGACAGATTAAATAGTTACACTTTTATTAAAACAATGAAATTATGATGTCAACTGATCAGGAAGATGTTTTTCGCAATCTGAAACTGGTGCATTATGTAGCGGTATGTATGTTAGTACTGTCTGCATTGGCCGTATCCATTGCATTTGCTATGGGCGCCCATGTACTTGTTGCAGACAAACAGACGGTTTATGTACTTAATACAGTCGTTATTCTGGTGACTGTTGCACTGATACCATCAGGTTATTATTTTTACAACAAGTACTCGAAAGAATTGAGCGGGAAAGGAACGCCGGAAGAAAAACTGGCAGGTTACAGGAAAGGAGTCATCACGCGGTTTGTTTTATTTGATCTTGCAGGTTTATCCAGCCTGGTGATTTATGCATTGACCAACTCGCAGCAATCATTATATTTTATCCTGATCATCATTGTCCTTTTCCTGATTAATTTACCGACAGAAACCAGGTTTAAAACGGATTTTTAGACAAATTACTCCAAAAGGTCTGATAATGTGATAATGTGATAATGTGATAATGTGATAATGTGGTAATGTGATAATGTGTTAATGTGAAAATTCGATTGTTCGAATGTTCGATTATTCGTTTGTTCGAATGTTCTATTATTCTCATTTTCAAATTTTCAAATTCCCACATTTTCAAATTATATCTTTTCCCCCCAGGTGATAAGGGAAATCCTTTTTTTCCCGTCCATCCTGATGGTAAGTGGTGAATCAAAAGCCACATGCCTGAAAAAACGGGTTTCATGGAGGCTTTTCATATTCTGGAGCACATCCCAGGCAATATGATAATTTTCCGATTCATGTTGTACTGAACAATAACCAACATTCATGGAAGTGACATTGTGAAAGAAATGGGAACCTGATGAAGCATCGAGTGGAAAATCATCCATGCTGGTCTCAGCAATCATTTTTGCATTTGATATCTGGGGCCAGGTAACAGGAATCCCTATCCATCTGTCGCGTGTTCCCCATCTGCCGGGACCTATCAGAATATACTTCCTTTTTTCGGCTATCATCACGCTGTTCAAATGATCAATCTCACTGGCCATTTCGAGGGTCATTGATTTATCAAATGAGGATGGCTTGACAAAGATTACATCGAATATTTCGTTAATGACCCCATTTCCCATGCCTTTTTCGGAATACAGCAGGATGTGGCTTCTCTCAATTTCTTCGGTATCGATTATATAATCCTGTGCGCTGCCAATAAGAGGTTTGATCTGCAGCAGGTAGAAGGATGACCGGTTGTCAGCATCCCTGTTCAGGTCAATGGCAAATTCTATTTCAACCGGTGAGCCAAGGGCTTCTTTTACTACATCGAGCACTACGCTGATGGTATCTGATAAAGGTATATAATTATATTTGAGAATATCAGCAAAGTTAACCACACGTGGGCCAGGTTTATCCAGGCCGGGTGTAATGGTAAAATTATCAGGATCGTAAACAGAGGAACAATGCATCAGGTTACCATGTTTTTCGGCTGTTCCAATATCGAGCCTGATCAGGCCTGCCTCATCACCTTCGGCAAGATTGATCTCTTTTTGGTTCAAATCCACGGCAATAAACTCCACCTGTGTATTCTTTGACTGATCTTTTGGAGTGTTTATTTCAAGTGATGGGTAAGCAGGCGTAAAGCGGTAGGTTTTTTCTCCTTCCACTACATATTTTCCAAGTCCGATGGCCAGATTGGCAAATCCATCCTCAGGCTGAATGTGGCCAAACGGATAATAATTAAAGCTCTGTGCAACCCCGCTGATATGGGGATAATATACATTTTCGTACTGGTTTCCAACTACTTCCTGTATGATCACAGCCATTTTTTCCTCTTCCACTTTGTAACTGATGGCGTCAAAATATCCTTTTGCCGTGGGAGAGAACACGGAAGCAAAGACAAGCCTGACAGCATCCATGAGCTGTTCCAGGCGCACATTAATATCCGGATGATTGTTCGGAATCATGTAAGTTTCAAAAATACCTGCAAATGGCTGCATCAGCGAATCCTCAAACAATCCGGAGGACCTGACGGCAAGTGGTTTACTGATCTGGTGAAGAAGTATCCCCAGCTTTTTTACCAGTCCGTCAGATAGACTGCAACCGAGGAACCATTGCTTGATTACTGAATAGTCAGTCTCTGCTATTGCTTTATCCAGTAACCTGTTGTGAACAATAAAGTATTCAAATTCTTCGGTTCCTATGATGGCTGTTTTGGGTGACCGGATATTAATGTCAGGTACATACTGGTGAAAACCGTAGTAGTTTATCAGGGTGTTAATGAATGATATGCCTCTTCCTTTTCCGCCCATCAGACCAGGCATCAGGCTCACAACATTGCTCTCGTCAATAATGGTATCGTCTTCAAAAGGGATTACCTTCCCTCTGCTTTGTTCATTCCTGAATTTCTGGATGGTTTCGATCAGGTACTGCCTGAGGTGATCCGGGTTTTCAAAATCAGTCACTTTTGCCGGATTGAGAATCTTGGCAGCCTGAATTTCACCACGGGCCATCAGCCATAATGAAAAATGATCCTTCCGGGCATGATAGATCAGTGATTCATCAGGGATGGTAAACAGTTGGTTCTCAAACTCCCTCAATGTCCTTGCTTCGGCTATCTGTTCTCCATCCTTATTCCGGTAAATAAAATTTCCAAATCCCAGGTAATGAGTAATAAAACTTCTGATATCATGCATCAGACTTTCAGAATTCTTGTCAATAAATGAGGATTTCAGTTCGAATGCACGGCGGGCATTTTCTTTATCCGATGATTGGATTATGCATGGCAGGTCCTTGATAAGAGACTTGGCATATTGTACCAGTTTAAAGCCGGCTAAGGGATCCGTGGTTCCTCCGGATTCGAAACTTACATCGGAAATCAGGCACAGCATGAAATCCCTGTAATTTTCAATGATCTCTTTGGCATCTTCATAATTATGAACCATAAGGATTTTTGGCCTGGCCCTCATCCTTAACACCTTATAAAGTTCATCGGTGCTTACATCATCGATGATTCGCCGTGTCTGTTCCATCACAATATGATAGAGCATCGGCAAATAACGGGAGTAATAAATGGGAGAATCTTCCACCAGCAGGATCACCCTGACCATTCCGAATTTGGTGTCGTTTTTTACGTTGATGATGTCTTCCACCGATTTGATCATGGCAAAGATCACCTGTGATTCACCATTCCAGATGAATATTTTATCAATAAGGGACAACTTCCCGGAATCATCTTTAAATATGGCAAGATCACGGTTATTGTTGAGCAGGATAAAGACTGGGATATATGGAAATAACTGTTTGATCTTTTTGCCCATTTCCATGGGTGTTCTTTTATCGACCCCCAGCATCATGATCACCAGGTCAAAATGTTTTGAATACAACTGTTCAAAAGCTTCATCGCTGGTTGTGACCCCCGTTATTCTTGGTAAGGAAGTCAGGTTTAACTGGTGGTACTCGCCCAATACATGCTCAGAAAACCGGCCTTCTTTTTCAATGCTGTAGGCATCGTAAAGATTGGCCACAAGAAGTATCTCTTTTACCTTGAATGGCATGAGATCATGATAAATATCCCTGTCGAAATTATTCTTATTCAGAAACTTTTGTAAAAGCTGGTGGCTGTTTTTTGCTGACGCAGGCTTTTCGGTTTCCCTGGTACGGAAAAACTGTTCCCTGGAACGTTCATAAATTGAATTGTCTTTTTTACTGTTCAGGTAGCCTGAAATAATGCCTGCCAGATGATCAATCAGATGTCTTTCTTCAATTAGAAACGGACCTTCATATTCATCACTGAATTTTTGTGTATAAAATATTTGTATTTTACCTTTCTTATTATCAATGATTTCAATAGACTGTTCCTGGCACCATGCTGTTTCTTTAAAGCCATAACTGCAGAATTCCATGTTGTTGTAACTGATACGGGCGACGGTGTGTTCCGGATATTGCCAGGCAGCAGGCAGCGTCAGGCAGATTTCCTGCAATGTTTCTTCCGTTGATTTACCTTCTTTCAGGATATTGGTAACCGTGTTAATTGCAGCCAGTTCTTTTAACTGCTCCATATTTTCATTTACCAGCTTTTTTCCCCTATGGTTGTGAATAGGTTCTTCCATATTATTTCCTTTGTTTAGCGCCAATATCATTAACAGAAGCACTACCGGCACGTTGCCCGGCAAATTTAGTAAAATCAGCGGCGATGTAAATGATGATATGAAAAACTCTCAGGATTTTCAATAGTCTCTTATTTTTGAAATCTTGTCGCGTTTTGGCAAAAAATTCCAAATTCCAAATTCCAAATTCCAAAAAACAAATAATAAACAATATTAAAATTTCAAATACGAAACAAACTACTTTGAATTTGTCATTTTGTTGATTGATATTTATTTGTTATTTGTATTTTGAGATTTGTGATTTCTTGTTTGTTTCTGGCTCGTCCAGGTTGGGAGTTTTCATCTGATTCTATTTACGATGGTAAAGGTGGTAATTTACCAGTTCATCCACGGGAGAGGCGATCACTGCATTTATTTCAGCACCATAATTTTCCGCCGTTTGTTTCAGTTCGCTGATAAATGCATTGGCTATCCCGCCGGTACAACGAATAATTAAATCAGGAAACCCGGGGTAACGGCAGAGGTTATTTTTGAAAAACTCATTCAGACTTTCCGATACGATACTCTTACAGAATGGGTTATCAATATTATTATAGATAAATTGACTGAACGAGGCCAGGAACCTGTTCGGAAATGGTTTCATATATAACTGGTCTAATATTTCAGCAGTGTTCATGGAAAGTTCCCTGCTGAGCATTTCATGAAGTTCAGGGGATAATTCTTCCTGCAGGTATGCTTTCAGCAATTTCCTGCCCATATGATTACCACTGCCTTCATCACCAAGAATATATCCAAGAGAATTAAATCTGCCTGTTATTGTTCCGGCTTTGCAATAGCAGGAATTTGACCCGGTTCCCAGTATCACGGCAATGCCTTCATCATCCGGAAACAATGCTTTAGCGGCCGCCGACAGATCCGTGTCAATCAGTATCTCTGCATTTGGAAAAAGTGAGATGAGACCCTCCCTGATGATATTGCATCTCCCGTCAGATGAACATCCGGCGCCATAAAAAAACACGGTTTCGATGGCGATAGCATTGAAATAATCAGCAATTACTGCGGATAATTCTGACCTGATAAATTCAGGTGAAACAAAAAAAGGATTGAAACCCGCCGTTTTGAATGCCAGATTCACTTTCCGGTCAGCCACCAAACGCCAGTCTGTTTTTGTGGTACCACTTTCAGCAATCAGGATGAGAGACATCTTTACTCCGTAAACATGGATTCGAGACTATGGAACTTTTTGTTGTAATCTTTCCTGGCACATTCAATTACTCGCATTGCCTCCTCCCTGCCATAAATGTGGGTGATCTCGGAATTCCTTTTATTTTCGCCAGGCATATCTTTATATGTGAGAAAATAATGTCTGAGTCTTTCAACCACCATGTCAGGACAAACCGATATATCGCTGATCTGCATGTAAACTGCATCGTTATTCATCACTGCAATGATCTTGTCATCAGCCTGGTTACCGTCAATCATCCTGAAACCTCCAATAGGCCTTGCTTCAACAAGGATATCGCCATGTGAAATTGTTTTTTCGGTCAGTATACAAATATCAAGCGGATCATTATCACCAACAATATCGTTACGGTTAAGGGCCTGGCAGCTTAGTTCAGCAACTTCCTTCTGGCAATATGTCTGCGGGATAAAACCATACAATGCAGGGATGACATTGGAGAATTTCTGAGGCCTGTCAATTCTCAGGTACCCGCTTTCCTTGTCAATCTCATATTTTACGGTGTCAGTAGGAACCATTTCAATAAAACATGTGATGATTTCCGGTGCATTTTTTCCGATCCCGACTCCATGCCAGGGATGTGATTTGTACCGCAAGCCCATGAGCCTGCCTATCTGATCCATGATATTACTTTTCATGCCTTTGCTGTTATTACTAAAAATCAGTTGCTATTTTGTTCAAAAATAAGAAACATTCGAACAAACGAACATTGAGTCTACTACGAAAAGTAGAAATTTTTGACTAAGGTCCTGTAACAAGTTGATTATCAATTATCACTATCTTAAGGTAGTGGCAAGTCAAATCGCTGAAATATAGGGCTTTAGCCAAATTTGTTTTAGAAGTACGAACTTTTCGGAGTGGACTCTACATTCGAACAATGAACATTCGAATTATCTATTTTTCATATTAGCACATTATCACATTGCCACATTATCACATTGCCACATTATCACATTGCCACATTATCACATTATCACATTATCACATTGTCACATTTTTTTTGACTGCGGCGATTGCATTGCCGAGCCGTTTTTCTTCTGTTCCGTCAATAACCTGGAAATTAAAACCATAACTGATCAATTCCTGCCTGTACCTTTCTGAAAGATAATTTCTTTTATCTTTATTTTCCCTGACAGGATCAGGGATCCATGGAAGATCGGTATCGCAAAGTAAGTAAAGATCAATCGGGTAATTTCGGAGTACCTCATCAATTAATTCAGGGTAATGTCCGTAGACTTCGAGGAACCAGATTTTTGTGATGATAAGCCATGTATCTAAGAACAACAGGTGGTTGGCTCCGGCTTCAAACACAGCGGTCTGTTCAATCTGTTTGTGCATAATTATTTCGACATCCCCGTATTGATATGGCCTGTGCAGGTTTTCTACGTATTCCCTGGCATACTCCGGTATCCAGACAGTATGAAAGTGTTCAGCCAGTTGCCTTGCCAGCGTAGTTTTACCGGTCGATTCAGCTCCGGTGATGACAATTCTTCGGATCATACTAATTTACTGATAACTATTAGATTCGCAAAATAATATTGTTTAGATTAATGATGAAGTTGTTAGTTATAAGTCATAAGTTATAAGTTATAAGTCATAATTCATAAGTTGTCATCACTCATCACTCATAATTCATCACTCATAACTCGATATAGTTTTTTTCCATTGAAAATATCCGGTGAAGGCCATCACAGTAAAAACAAAATACAGGAAAACGGTAGGGTAGAGGTCTTTATAATAAAACAGTCCCATGCAAAAAGCATCAACTACAATCCAGACTAACCAATGCTCCAGGATTTTACGGGCCAGCATCCAGGTTGCGACAATGCTCAATGCAGTAGCAAAAGAATCACCGGTCGGCACAGGTGAATCGGTGTATTTTTTCAGAATAAAATAAAGGGAAATGAACAGGATGATAAATATAAAAAATAAAATAACTGCCTGTTTCCATATCAGACGTGAAACAGGCAGTTCATGTGTGTCATTATTTTTACTTCCGAAAACCCAGTGATACCAGCCATAAAGGCTTACAACAAGGTAATAGACCTGCAGGCTCATATCTGCATATAATCTTGAGGAGAAAAAGACATAAATGTAAAGGCCTGCATTGAGGATTCCGAACAGCCACAGAAGAATGTTCTGCCGGATTGAAAAGTACAGGTAAACCAGGCCGGTAATTGTACCGGAAATCTCAATATAATTTACTGACAGCCAGTTTAGAATACGCATTAGGCTGTTTTGAGTTATAAGTTATGAGTTATGAGTGATGAGTGAA